>NZ_JBEZBE010000009.1:0-245486 GCF_040646935.1 Streptomyces sp. NPDC044984 | reverse complement strand
CGCTGATCCTGCACGGCACCGCCGACCGCATCCTGCCGATCGAGTCCACCGGCGAGCCCTTCCACCGGGCACTGCCGCAGGCCGAGTACGTCGTCGTCGAGGGCGCCCCGCACGGCCTGCTGTGGACCCACGCCCAGGAGGTCACCGACGCCCTCCTCGCCTTCCTGGCCAAGTGAGCAGCGACGCCCGGCCCCTACCCCTGCCCCGAGGGACGGAGCCCGCACGCGGGATCGCCCGGAGTCGGGATCCGATGGCTGCCGACGGCCCTCTCCGGCGCGGTGGGCGTGGGGTCCTCCTCGGCGTCCAGGGCGGCAAGCAGGGCCCGGACCTGCTGGGCGCTGTGGGACAGCGCCTGCTGCTCGGCTCCGGCGAGCGCCCGCTCCCAATACGCTCGGGCGGCTTCCCGGTCGCCCATGGCCAGACGGGTGTCGCCCAGTCGCATCAGCACGCCGACGACGTTCCTGTGGTCGCCCAGTTCCTCGAACGCCTCCAGCGCCCGCCGGTAGCTGGCCACCGAATCCTCGTACCGGCCGAGCTGACGGAGCGGGTAGCCCAGGACGTCCCAGCCCTGAGCCTGCTGCCACGGAGCGTCCAGGCGCCGGTACAGGGCGCCGGCCTCCTCGCCGTACGCGAGGCTCTTCTCGAGCTGTCCCAGGTTGGCGTAGAGCCAGGCGAGTTCGATGAGGCATTCGGCCAGCCACAGCTCGTCCCCTGTCGCCCGGGACAGCGCGAGTCCTCGCTCGGAGGACGCCACGGCCTCCTGGATCCGGCCGAACAGGTACAGCGCACACGCCTTGCAGTAGTGGGCGCGGGCCTGTTCGTCCACCGCGTCGAGTTCCTCGAAGAGCGTGGTGGCTTGTTGCAGGTGGTGCAGGGACTGTTCCTGGTGGCCCAGGTAGCCGTGGAGGCTGCCGAGGTCGCGCAGACAGCGGCCTTCCTCCAGGCGGTCGCCGCGGCGTCGGGCCACTTCCAGTGCGGGGGCCAGTGCGGTGATGGCCTCCGGCCAGAACTCCCGGCGGTACAGGTACTCCTTCAGCGACCAGGCCAGCCCGGTGATGTGGCGGTCCAGCGTCTGGCTGACGGCGGTGTGCAACAGGCCGTTCAGCACCCGGTGCTCGGCGGTGAACCACCGGTTCGCCTGTGCCACGGTGGTGAGTTCCTCCGGGGTGACACCCGGTCTCGGTGAGCCGAGGTCGAGTTCGGGCAGTGAGTCCTGCTTGAGCAGCCGGTTGGCTTCGCGGGCCGTGAACATGTAGTGGTCCAGAACCCGGAGGGTGGCGTGGTGACGTTCGTCGGCGTCATGGGCGTGGACGAGTTCGGTGGCGTAGCCGCGCAGCAGGTCGTGGAGGGCGAACCGGCCGGGCAGAGGCTGTTCGACGAGACAGGAGCGGGTCAGTCCGGCGAGTATGCGCCGGACTTGGGGGAGGGGGAGTCCGGCGAGCCCGGCGGCGGCAGGGGCGGTGATGTCGGGCCCGGGGTGGAGAGCGAGGAGGCGGAAGAGGCGGGCGGCGGGCTCCTCCAGGGACCGGTAGGACCAGGAGAACACCGCCCGGACGTCGGTGGTGGTGTCGAAGCCGGTGAAGGCGTCCAGGCCGCCGTGGGAGTGCCGCAGGTCGTCGGCGACGGTGTGCAGGGGGAAGGCGGGCTCGAGTTCGGCGCGGGCGGCGACCACGGCCAGTGCCAGGGGCAGCCGTCCGCACAGCCGGATGATGTCGGCCGTGGCGGTGGGCTCGGCTGCCAGGCGCTCCGCCCCCAGTCGTCGTTCGAGCGTCTCCCGGGCTTCGGCCTGTGAGGGCAGCGCGAGCGCGAGGGATCTGGCTCCGTCGGTCGCGATCAGGCCCGGGAGCTGGTTGCGGCTGGTGACCAGGGTGAGGCAGCCGGTGCCCGCGGGCAGCAGGGGACGGACCTGCTGCTCGTCGCGGGCGTTGTCGAGGACGAGGAGGACTCGTCGGTCGGCCAGGAGGCTGCGGAACAGTGTGCTGCGGCCGGTGGTGTCCTCGGGGATGCGCTGGGCGGGGACGCCGAGAGCGCTGAGGAAGCCGTGCAGGGCGTCGCCGGGTTCCACGGCGGGCGCGTGCGGGTGGAATCCACACAGATTGACGAAGAGCTGCCCGTCGGGGAAGGAGGACGCGAGGTGGTGGGCATGGTGGACGGCGAAGGTGGTCTTGCCGACACCGGGGGCGCCGCTGATGACGACGAGGGGAGCACCGGCCGGTTCCGGCCGCCCGGGCGCACCGCTCGCGGCGGACAGCCACGTGCTCTCAGTCGTCCGTCCGGCGAACACCGGCAGGTCACCGGGGAGTTGCATCGGGCGCGCCAAGGGCACCGGCTCACTTCCACCGCCGTCCCCGGTCGGGCAGTCGCTCGCACCGGACGGGTCCACCGGGCCGGCGGATGCGCCGGCGCCCGTGCCGGGCGGCGTCGCATCGGCGGCCGGTTCGGAAGACGTGGCATCGTGGGCCGCGGCGACGGCCCGCGCGCCGAGGGGCGCGGTTTCGCCTTGCTCCTCCTGGGCCCCGAACCCTGCCGGCCGGCTCGGATCACGGCTCGCGGCGCCGGCCGCTGAGCCCGTGGCCCTCACCGCCCCCGGCAGGGGCAGTGGCGGCAGGTCGTGGCGGAGGATGCCGTCGTGCAGGGCGCGCAGCGGAGGGCTGGGTTCGAGGCCGAGCTCGTCGGCGAGGTGCCGACGCAGGTCCGTGTAGCGCTGCAGCGCCTCGGGGTGGCGGCCGGCCAGGTACAGGGCGTGCAGGAGCAGGGCCCAGCCGGTCTCTCGCAGGGGGTGCCGCGACGTCAGTTCCTGGGCGGTGTCCACGGCCTCGGCGATCCGCCCGTCCAGGAGGAGGGCGGTGGTGCGGACCTCCCGGACGCTCTGTCGCAGCTCCTCCAGGCGCGTGGCTTCGTGGGCGGCGAACAGGTGGTGCGCGGCGTCGGCCAACGCGGCACCGCGCCACATGGTCAGGGCCCGTTCGGTTTCCTCCACGGCGTGGCCGGGTCGGCCCTGGTCCAGCAACTGGCGGGCCCGGGCGACGGCCCGTTCGAAGCGCACGGTGTCCCGGCTCTCGGGCGGGACGCGCAGGGCGTAGCCGGCGGGTTCGGTGACCAGTACCTCGAACGGTCGCCGCCCCCGCAGGCGAGGGGGTTCCAGGACCGCGCGGACCTTGCTGACGTGGGCGTGCAGGGAGGCCGTCGCCCCGTCCGGTGTCCCTCCCGGCCGCCGGGGCCACAGCTCCTCGCACAGCGTCTCGGGAGCGACCGCACAGCCGTCCGAGAGCAACAGCCGGATCAGCAGCAGACGCTGCTTGCGCCGCCCCGGATCCAGCACCGCGCCCGCCCGCCGCACCACCAGCGGACCCAGCAGCCCGAACTCGAGCTCATGCTTCACAACCGTCACCGTTTCCCCTCAGCACCCCGCCCGACGATGTCACCACCCGCACGCACATGCCCCGGAGGCACGTGAGCGACCCGCTCCGGCCGCGGGAGCGCTGGTGCCGTCTCCGCAGCGGCCTCCGCAGCGGCCGGAAAAGATCATCTGCGATGGATCCCCCCGCTGTTCACGGCACCGCCTGGTGCGGACCCCGCCGGGGCCTGTGAGCGGGGCATGCGTCGGGCGGTCCGGGACGAACCCATCCTGGTCGACGGCTGGGACCGCCACCACGCCGACCCACCTGAACACCCACCAGGGGTGAGCCATGCGCAGGAGGGTCTTCCACGAAGCCGCCCTTCGAACCGCTCCAGGGCGTGAACTGGAGGGCCGGTCATCTCGTTCAGTGACCGAGTGGGTGTCGTCAACGGTTGTCGTCAGTGGAGGGAAAGCATGTCTACCGTCGAAGGAACCAGCACTGCCCGGTTCGCACCGGTCCGAGCGGCGCTGGCAGCGCACATCGAGTCCGGCGAGGAACTGGGGGCGTCGATCGCCGTCGACGTCGACGGAGTCATGGAAGTCGACCTGTGGGGTGGGCACGCCGACGAGGCGCGAACCGCTCCGTGGCAGCGGGACACATTGGTCAGCCTGTGGTCGGTCACCAAGACCCTCAGCAGCCTGGCGGCTCTTGTCCTCGTCGACCGGGGAGCGCTGGATCTCCACCGTCCGGTAGCGGAGTACTGGCCCGAGTTCGCTGCCCAGGGCAAGCAGGACATAGAGGTGCGGCACATCCTGGCACACACCTCGGGGCTCTCCGGTTGGCAGCAGCCCTTCACCATGGACGACCTGTGCGACTGGCCGACGGCGAGCGCCCGGCTGGCCGGGCAGGCGCCCTGGTGGAGGCCGGGCAGTGCCTCGGGTTACCACATGCAGACCCAGGGCCAGCTTGTGGGAGAGCTTGTGCGGCGGGTCAGCGGCCGTACCCTGACCGAGTTCTTCGCCACCGAGATCGCGGGGCCGTCGGAAGCCGACGTCCAGATAGGTGCGCGGGAAGCCGACTGGCAGCGTATCGCCGGGCTGGTGCCGCCGTCGCAGGCCCTCGAAGTACCCGCCGGTCTCGACCCCGAGGCGATCTTCACCAAGACGCTGCTGGGAAGCCCGGCCCGGGACGAGCACGTCGACACCCCGCAATGGCGCCACGCGGAACTGGGCGCCGTCAACGGACACGGCAACGCACGAGGTGTGGCCCGTGCCCTCTCCGTGATCTCACGACGCGGTGAGGTGAACGGCCTTCGGCTTCTCGCCCCGGAAACCGTGGACAAGATCTTCGACGTACAGGCCGACGGAGTCGATCTGTTCCTGGGCGTCCCCGTGCGCTGGGGCATCGGCTATGCGCTCGCAGACCGGAGGACCATGCCGCACATGCCGACCGGAAAGGTCTGCTTCTGGGTCGGCCGGGGCGGTTCGATCGTCATGATGGACCTCGATCGGCGCGTCACGTTCGCGTACACCATGAACCGGCTGGGCGCCGGACTCCTTGGCTCGGAGCGCACCCACGACTACATCAGGCACGTCTACGAAGCTCTCGACGCCACGAACTGAAGTGCGTCCGCCCCGCTGGACGGCAGCAGCGATGGTGACGACGCGGCACGGTTGGTGGATCAGCGCGCTCGTCGGCACCTGCCGTCTTCCGCGGCGCCCGTGTGACGAGGGCTGAGGAGGACCCGCCTACGGTTCGACGATGTGCCGCAGATAGGTGTGCGGGTCGGCGAGATAGCGGCGCCAGTGATCCACGACGCCGAGCTCCCGCCAGGGGACCCTCCGCATGCCGTGTTCACCGACCTCGACGATGTCCGCGCCCGGCAGTGCGGTCAGCAGCGGGGAGTGCGTGGCACAGATGACCTGGCCGCCCTCCTTGACCAACCGGTCGACGTGCCCGATCAGTTCCAGGCACGAGGAGAAGGAGAGCGCCGCCTCCGGCTCGTCGAGGACATAGAGCCCGGCGTGGAGGAACTTCCCGCGGAACGCCGCGAGAAATCCCTCACCATGGCTGACGTGGTCCGGCGAGAGCCCCTCCCTGCCCAGGGCGTCGAGCGCGGTCTCGGCGCGCAGGAAGAAGCCCTTGCGGGCTGACCAGCTGGTGGCCATGCGACGCCCGGGCCCCGGGGCGGCGTCGAATCCCATGTGCTCGCCGAGGGGGGACTTGCCGCGCGGGGAAGCGTAGCGCCAGTCGTGGGAGCCGCCGTAGGAGTCCAGGCCGAACCCCTCCGCCAGCGCCTCGACCAGGGTCGACTTCCCCGAGCCGTTCTCACCGACCAGAAAGGTCACCGGTGCGGTGAACCGCAGTCCTTCGTCGAGCAGTTGCCGGACGCAGGGCACCGACCAAGGCCAGGCTTCGTCGTCGTACGAGAAGGGATGGGCATACGCGCGTTCGATGATCACGCGATCAGTGTCACAACGGCCCGGTGCCGACTGCCACAGCGCCTCCCGAACCGCTGCAGGAACGCTGCTCTTCGACACGTACAGAGCCCCAGCCCGTCGTGGACGGCCGGGAGGTGCACGAGGACGATCCCAGGACCGATGCCGACGCGCGGACCGTCGCGCTGGTCTCCACCCCGCCGACGTCACATGGCGATTCGCCGAGGTCGCAGTCCGACTCGTACCGTGTGCCCGCGCCGCCCCCGGGAGCACTGCTCCCGAAGCGTGGCCGGAGCCCGATGACACGGAGAAGTCCGTGCCGGATGACGCTGGTCCGTCGGGGGGATTTCGAAGACCAACCCTCCGTCCGCTCACGCAAACGGCCCCGGACGAGGAGCCCGAGGCCGATCAGAGCGCCTCCCTGGTGGGGAAACACCAGGTCAGAGCGATAACGCATGGTGCTTCCGGCAGGATGCGAACCTGCGACACCCGCTCCAGGAGTTCGGTCCGTGCCTCTTCCCACCGCCACTGCTCACTGGCACGGCGACCGGACAGGGGTGCTGAGGTACGACTCCGTCCGGTGCCGTCGATGTCAGCCGTGGATGTCAAGGACCTTCTGATCCGTAGCTCTGTAGCTCTGTAGCTCTGTAGCTCTGTGCGGATGGTTCCGCACCGGTCGTGCAGGGCCTCCCGGCCGCCCATGGGCGTCACCGTGGTTCTGCTGCGGGTCGCTGCGGTTGCCGTACTTCTGTACTGCACGCCGGGCCCGAGGTGTGACCGTTCGCGGATGTCGAAGTGCCGGAGTGCTTCAGGCCTTCGGCTGGGTGAAGCGGATGCGGTTGCCGAAGGGGTCACGCAGGCCGCAGTCGATCCCGTACGGACGCTCGGTGGGCTCCTCGGTGAACTCCACCCCCTTCTCGAGCAGCGTCTCGTAGGTCTTGCGGCAGTCGTCCGTGGTGAGGATGAGCCAGCCGCCCATGGCCCCCTTGGTCACCAGCTCGCGCACCTGCTCCGCCGTCTCCTCCGACATCGCCGGCGCACCCGGCTTCTCCAGGAGGATCTGTCGCTCGGGGTGACCCGGTACGCCGACGGTCAACCAGCGCATGAAACCCATGTCGACGTCTGCGGTGATCTCCAGGCCGAGCTTGCCGACGTAGAAGTCGATGGCCTCGTTCTGGTCGAGGACGTATATCTGTGACTGCGTGATGGCGTTGAACATGACATCGACACTAGCGATCAGCCAGGAAGAGAACTTATCCAAAACTGCTCAGCGAGCAAGACGCTCTGTCGGCCGGTCAGGCATGCGGCCGAGTCCACGCCATCGTGAAGCACGTCGGCACGCCCACGGAGACAGCTTCCTTGCGGTACGTCCGGGGCGACCGGCCGACGATGTCGCGGAACGTCCGGCTGAAGGTGCCCGGGCTGGTGAAGCCGACCTCGAAACTGATGTCCGTCACGCTGCGGTCGGTCTCCCGTAGCAGGAACATCGCCCGTTCCACGCGGCGACGCTGCAGGTAGCGGTGAGGTGTCTCACCGAACGTGGCCCGGAAGGTACGCGTGAAGTGGGCCTGCGACACGTGTGCGACGCGGGCCAGCGCGGGGACGTCCAGGGGCTGCGCGTAGTCGCGGTCCATCACGTCACGCGCTCGAAGCATACGGCGATTGGTCTCTTCTGCAGCGCGGCTCACGGCACCATCTCATCACGGCCCATCCGGACGGGACCCAGGACGGCGGACCCTCCAGGACCCCCCAGGACCCCCCAGGCCACCCCTCACCCCAGCTCCCATCCCGTCCGCCGTCGACTTCGTCGGCCGAGGAAGCGGGCGGCTACTCGACCGCAGGGCACCGGCATCGACCGTGGCTGACCCCTGCGTCTGGCACGGTCGTGGCACGAACCTCAGCCGACGACAGTCAGCCACGGCGGCGGGTGCGCCGGCCGACCAGGCGCGCGTGTGTCTCGCTGCACTCCCGGTGTCCTTGGCCACGCGCTACCGGTACGGCTGTCCTTGAGGGGCCTGATGGACATCAGGGACCATGAGGGCATGAGCCCTGGGTCAAGTCGTGCAGCCGGCATCGTGACCATGGCGGTCGGCATCGCCGTTGCGTCATGGGTGGTGTTCGGTCCCCCCGGGGACTGGGAAGGCGACATGCGGTGGGTGCGTCACGGTCTCGCGTTGGGAACGCTGGGAGCGATCAGCTTCGGCGCGAGACTGATGTTCCCTGATACCGGCGAGGACGAGACCAGCGCGGTGTAGCCGAAGGGGCCTCACCCACCGGAACTGGTGGGTGAGGCCCCTTCGAGCCTGTGCCCCGGCAGGATTCGAACCTGCGACACCCGCTTCAGAAGTTCGATCACCGACCGCCTACGAGGGCTGCGTCCCCACTCGCGCATGTCGCCGATGGGCGTCCGGATGTGCCGGCGTATGCCCTCGCTGACGTCAGGCGTGGATGTCAGCCCTTGTGTTCGGCCTGCGGTTAGTCGCCCGAGTGGCCCCAGAAGTAGATCTCTTGGGGGCGGCCTTCGTCGTCGTGCAGCACCGCGCACCGTCCGATCCACCGTGACCGGGGGAAGACGTCGAAGTCCTTGACGTGCGCACGGGTCAGCTTGTCGGTACCCAGCAACGCGTCCGCTTCCTCGGCCGTCACGGGCTCCACGGTGTTGTAGTCCGGGGTGTCCTCAGGCCCCACGACGCGGAAGACGTCCAGGATCGAGTGTGTGCCGGTCTCCTGGGCCAACTCGTCCTCCCACAGCTCTTCCAGCGACTGCGGCCGCGGCTCCCGCTCCTCTTCCGGTCGCCAGTCGTCGCCGTTGACCCAGTAGTAGTCTCCAGCTTCGAACACCTCGCGCCGCAGCTGCTGAAGCGCAGCGTTCAGGTCTTTCTGGTACGGCACGTAGTAGTCCCACCCCGAAGCCCCCATCCACCCTCATCTCCCACCGTTTCCTCGGAACAGCGGAAGTTAGCAGCGGGGTCTGACATCCAGGCCCTCGGTTTGGGAAGCTGCGAGCATGTGAGGCTCGATCGGGCGCCGACCTGACGAACCGTCGAGCTTTGGCCTCGTTGGATTGGGCCGCTTTTCCCGGGATTCCCCTTTGCTCCCCGCTCGATCTGGTGCGCTCGTGGTGCGAGTCGCCGACGATGTTGCCGCTAGGGTCTGTCCGGCGGATCGGGCCGGCTGTGAGAAGCAGCCCTGTACGGCTAAGCCGAGCGGGGTCTGGTGCGTGTAATTGTGGCGGCGGACGATCCTGGGGTCCGTCGATCCCGTTCGTTTCGTTCGCGCCCTTACGGCGGCCGCGTTCGAGGCGGAAGGCGCACTGCTCGTTTCGCGGGCCGAGGTGTACCGCTGGATCCGGGTCCTGCGGCAAGGAACCACCACGGAGGAACACGAACGTGCCGCAGAGGACGCGTTGTTGGCCGTGCACCATCACTTCGTGTCGTTTCTCAACGCGGCCTCGGCCGCGTTGGCGGACGATGGTCTCGGCTCCTGACAGGAGGAAGCAACGTCGTGACTGAGCAATCTGAAACCGTGGGGGACTCGTCACACCCTCCGCTGTCCCGGCTGGACGTCGACATTCTTCGCCTGGTGGCGCAGGGGTGCTCTTTCTCCGAGATCGGGACAAGGGCGCACGTCTCACAGAGCATCGTCAACCGACAGGTCAGGAGGCTCATGACACTCCTCGGCGCCCGTGACCGTACGGACCTGGTGGTGAAGGCCGAGGAGCAGGGGCTGATCTAGGGCTGTCCGGCGGATCATGGCCGGAGCCATGGCCTGATGGCCGCGGTGGTGACGGTGCCGTGGAGGACGCAGGCCGTTCGCGCAGGTGGAAAGGCAGGTCACGTGGGGTGTGTGTACGGCGCCGGATGCTGACGGCCGTCAGCGCACTGGACAGGGACCAGGCCAACGCATGGTCCCCGACGATCAGTATGGATGCGTGACCTCTCCGAAGGACCCCGCGCTTGCGATCACTCGGCGGTAACCCACCACTTCCCGGCTCCCGTCCCGTCTGCCGTCGACCCACACGCCGTGTCTGCTCGGCTCTGCCCGGGTCGACGGTGGGCGGGATGGGAGCCTCCCTCCAGCAACCCCACGACGGCCGGCAGTCGCGAGCGGCGCCCCGGCCGTCCCGGAGCCTGAGCGCCCCCGCCGGAGGCTGCTTCGACCGGCGCCGGCCGGGCTGGAGCGGGGCGGAGACAGGAGCGCAGGCAGGACCGTGACCGTGTACGTATCGGACACGACGATCACCGTCGACCTGGACGGCCAGGTCCGGGTCATCCGGCGCACGGCCGACGTCCCGATCCGTAACGTGAAAGCCAACAGGCCACACGAGGTTTCCGATGTCGTCCAGGCTCACCGTCAAGCATCAACTGGGACCCGATACCCGCCGTATGCAGGCGGGCCGCCTGGGGCGGGGCGCGGGCGCAGTGGCACGCGTGTGGCACGACGTCTGAAACGCCGAAGGGCCGGCCCGGGAGGAAACCCCTCCCGAGCCGGCCCTTCTCTCTGTGCCCCCGGCAGGATTCGAACCTGCGACACCCGCTTGAGGAGTTCGATGCGGGACCGCTGAGACTGCGGTCGGCGCCTGGTGCGACGGCCGGACGGAGATGCTGGCGCACCTTCCCGTCCGGTGTCGTTGATGTCAGCCGTGGATGTCAGGATCTGCCTGACCCGTGGCTCTTTGTGGGCCGGTCGTCATAACGGGTACCGGGACCGGGCGGGAACCGTTGGCCAGTGACTCCGCGCCGGCCACGCCGACCAGTGACGCGGCCACGGCGGGCCGTACCGGTACCAGCGGCGGCTCTCCGTGCTCCATCGTGGCCCGGAAGGCGCGCAGTACCCGTACGGTGCCCTCGGCCCCGCGTGCCACGGGCTCCCCGGCGAGGGTGAAGGGCGGAGGGGTGCGTTCCTCCTCGCGTGCGTGGCCCTCCGGGGCCGCCCAGCCCTCCGTCCTGACACGGACGGACCAGGACCGTTCGCCGGCGGCCCGGACGGACTCGGCCAGCGCCTTGGTGCCGCGTACGGAGATCCAGCTCCAGTGGCTGTCGGCCTCGCCCTGGAGGAACCCGTGCCGAGCGAGGGCCAGTGCCCCGGTGGACAGCCGTACCGCCATGACGACCGCGGCGCGTGGGTCCGCCTCGTCCACCGAGAACGCCGACACCTCCACCGGCCAGGCCTTCGTGAGGGCCAGTATCGGTGAGAGGGTGTGCGTGCAGTACGCCGTGGGAGCGATGCGCCCGCGCCAGTGCGCCGGATCACCGATCAGGCCCGCGACCTCGTCCGGGGACATGCCGTGCAGATAGTCCGCTTCGATCAGGCTGATCCGGCCCAGCTCCCCGGCCTCGATCGCCTGCCGGATGAGACGGACATGCGGATGGACCACGTAGTTCTCGGCGAAGGAGTAGGTCGCGGACGACCTGTCCGCCGCCGCGATGAGTCGCTCGCCTTCCGCGGCGTCCACGCACGCCGCCGACTCGGACAGCACATGCACCCCACGGTCCAGGAACGCGATGGCCAACGGCGCGTGCTCGTCGAAATTGTTGGCCAGGACGACCCCGTCAAGACGGTGCTCCAGCAGCTCCTGCCACCGTTCCACCAGCACCGCGTCGGATAACTGCGCCCGCGCCACGGCACGGCGTTTGGGGTCGCGGTCACATGCCGCCACGACCTCCAAGCCCACCTTGCGGCACCAGTCCGCCAGGTGAAGCCCCATCCTGAGTCCGACCACTCCTACCCGCATACAGACATCCTCTTCCGAACCCCCCTTCCCGCACAGCTGGTTTCTCACCGTGAAAACGCAGCAGGTGAAGGGACTGACCGGAGCGCACGTCCCGGACACGACGAAGGGCCAGCCCGGGAGGTAACCCCTCCTGAGCTGGCCCTTTGCTCTGTGCCCCCGGCAGGATTCGAACCTGCGACACCCGCTTGAGGAGTTCGATCGTTCCTCGGCACTGCCAAAGGACCACCCGGTCACACTGGCCGTGTCGGGCCGCCCAGGACTGCCGGCGTCCGGCGTCGTTGATGTCACGCGTGGATGTCAGGGCGGAGCAACCCGCACGCTCGCTGGCACGATGAGCCCGTGGTTGACCTGGAGCGCATCACAGCAGAGACCGTGACGTACTTCCGAGCACTCGATAAGAACGCCACCCTGCGGCACCACTTTCGTCACGCTGACGAGGAGGGTGGCTTGTGGTACATCGAGGCCGTACCCGACCGCGGCGAGTTGGTCGCCATCAAGCAAGCCGAGCTGACTTCGGCCGGCCGGCTCCATCGGTACAGCTGGGAGCACCTGGAGGACGAGCACGGCGGCCTGACAGGTCAGGCGATCGGCCCTGAAGAGGACCTGCTGGAGATCATCCCGACCGAAGAGTTCCAGCGGGTGTGGACGCAGTGAACACCGTCTGGTCCCGCACCGTGGTGCAACCCTGCAAAACAACTCGGCAGGGACACACACGTGTTGAATGCGTGCTGGTGGGTGCCGTCCGGTGAAGGCGCGGGTTGCCCGGCGGAAGCCGGCGAGCAACCCGAGCGAGGTGCACGCGTCCCGTCAGACCTTCTCGACCCGTACGGGGCGGCCTGCGAGAAGCTGGTTCAGATCGTCGGTGTCCGAGGTGAAGACGGTTGCCTGGGCGCCCCGCTCGGCTTCCCGTGCGGCCACGGCCGCGAGGACGGCGTCGATGGCGCACTTGTGCCCGTGCAGGCCGGCGGTCTTCAACATGTCCCGTGCCGTGGCGATCACCCGGTCGTCCGTGTGCACGATGCGGATCCGGGACAGCGTCCAGTTCCACAGTGCCTGCCTCGACGTTTCGCGAGGATCCCATGCCTCCAAGGTGGTGAGGGCCGAGGTGACGATGGGGATGTCGAGCCGTGGAGCCGCCTTGATCAGCGCGACCATCTCCCGATCTCCTTGAATCGCCTTGGAAAGGGCCTCGGAGTCGAACACGAAGACGCGTTGTCGTGGCTGGTGCAACTTTGCTCGGGCACCGCGGCTCATGCGGTCGCACCGGGGCGAGATCGCCGCTCGTCATGCCAACCGTCGATGGCGGCGATGCGGTCCAGCGCTGCCTGCTGCTCGTCGTCCGTCACCGGCCCGTGCTCCTCCTCAAAGCGTTCGGCTAGCTCGCGCAACCGGTCCATGGCGTCCTGATGGGCGGCGGCGGCCGCGATGTAGCCGGACACCCCTCGTGCGTCGACACGCTCCTTAATCGATTCGACAAGCTCTTCCGGCACGGTGATGGTGATCTTCCGAGTTGCCATACTTGAAGTATGCCACGCTCTGTGTCAGGCGACCTGACTTTCTCCGTGGCCCGGCCCGGAAGTCCCTGTCGTCATCCTCGTTCAGGTCACCGCCAGGCGATCAGAGGTGTCAGGTCCTCCGGGTGATCGATGAAGGCCGATCTCTGACGTTCCTCCTGATGGCTCGGGCGCGTACCCGCGGACGACGTGGCGACAGCCGTCCTGCGCGGTCCTCGAAACGGCGAAGGGCCGGCCCCGGAGAAAAGCTCTCCCGAACCGGCCCTTCTGGCTGTGCCCCCGGCAGGATTCGAACCTGCGACACCCGCTTTAGGAGAGAGGCTGGGTGATCTGGCAGCTGAGCTGCTACTTCGCCGACCATGGAAGCGGGCGTCCATTCCACTGTGGGGCACCAGTGTTGACCGTGGCTGACCCGTGCATCTGGCACGACAGTGGCACGAACATCAGCCGACGACAGTCAGCCACGGCGGCGGTTGCGCCGACCGACCACGCGCGCGTATGCCTCGCGGCACCCCCACCAGGCTCAACCACGCTATCGGGTTGGTGTCTTTGACCAGGACCGAATGGGACGGACGGCCGACGATGAGAGTGGCGGATGAGCCGGACCTCTGGAAATCTCGCTCAGCCGAGGCGAGCAAGCCCGTCCGTCACTCCGTGATTTAACCTGTTGTCCGAAGAAATTCTTCGGACATGACCGAAATTACGTCTGGTTCGGTCCGTACCAAAACAGGCAGGCAGATTTGCCAATGCCCGACTGTCAGCGCTTGAGCGAGCAGGTCGCGAGAATCCGGAGGGGCGACGTTAGATGCCATAACCGTAAGGGCTCGAGCCTGCTCAGGAAGGTGGGCAATCGAAAAGGCTACTTCCTTGGCGCGTTCGATCTGCCCGGCAGTAGCGAACGCACGCGCAACCACACCCAATGCCTGGGCTTGCGGAATAGGATAAGCAATTGAACGCGCAATCTCTTCGGCCGCTTCCAGACTCCCCTCCCGGACTCCCGTCTCCGTGATTAGATACAGAGCCCGATCCCTTTTTCGTGATTCAGTGATTGAGTTAGCGAGCTTCTTGGCCTGCTCCCAGCGTCCAGCTCTGGCGGCCGACACGGCAATAGCTGCTAAGGCCTTTTGCTGTTCGGGAGAGGCGGCCATGGAGCAAGCGACCGTTTCAGCCCTATCCAGGTCTCCGTAATCGGCGAGTCGCTGCACGATTTGAGCTGTCACCTGCTGTCGGTAAGTTAGGCTAGGGATCGTTCCAGCCAGGACAACTGCTCGGTCAAGGAGTCCTTTCGCCATATCCTCTTCTTCGCCGCTCTGGACAAGGGTCTCTCCAAGGGAGACGTAGGCCTTGGCGCGCAGTGGAATATTTTCAATCAAGGAGATGTATTCCTGCGCCCCATTGATGTCACCGCTCGCTGCGACCGCACATGAAATTGCCAACATCGCCTTAAACTGGCGGTAGGGCTCGTCAATTGTGAGTGCCTTTTCCTTGGCGGTGGAAAAATCTCCAGTACTTACTGGCCCCCATACTTCTTCTGGACAATCGAGTTGCTTCGGTGTGCCTGGTGCAGGGCTGCCGTCGCTCTGACGTTGCGTTTCTCGAATCCTGGTGAGCTTTGAGAAGGCAGTCAGCTCCTTCGTCTGTCTAGCTGGGTCTTGAATCAAGCTGACGACTCTTCTCGCACCTGCGAGATCGCCAGCAGTGGCTGCTACCGATGCAATGATCGAAAGCGTCTTATCTCGTTGAGATTCGTCAGTCATCGAGGTGGCCAGCGTGATTGCTCGCTCCAGATCACCACTTCGTGCTATAGCCTCTGCGACAACGGTCAACGTCCTCTCCCGTTGGGGTAGTGCAGATATTGCTGCAGCGATTCTTTCCGCGCGATCGACGTCTCCTGCCGCAGCAACAGCCTGAGAGAGTGCAGCCAGGCCTTTCACGGATTGAGACGGACTGCTGATCTTCCGGGCAGATTGCTCGGTCTCGCTGGCAATATCGATGGCTTCGCGCACGCAGCCAGCCGACGCCAGGCCAGATGCAAGGCCAGCAAGCGCCTTAACTCGCCGACTTGGGCTGTTTACCTCTCGGACGAGTCGTCTTGCGCGTGCTGCGTCTCCGACTGTTGCTGTCACACGGGCAATAACTGTTAGTGCATCATCTCGGTCGGAGGGTTTGGTAATCTTGTTAACTAGGCGCTCGGCAGATCGGAGTATCTCGGTGGCCGTGTCAGTTCGCCTGATATCACTAGCTCCCAGAGCTACAGAAACGAGTGTCCACACCTGGCGACTCGGGTTGCGAATTGCACGAGCCGTTGACTCAGCAATGGTGATGGTCTTGATCGCCTTACGACGTGCACCATTTGCATGTTCTGCTCGAGCCACAGCGGAAAGGGCTTGGGCCCGCTCAGAACGGCTTCTGATGGAGTGGGCAACTCGGCGGCTGACTGTGATGTCACCTGAGCTGGCTGACTCTGTCGCCACGGCCATCAATGCTAGGGCGCGCTCAGACCAAGCGGGAATATCCTGTGCAATTCTGCTAGCGCGGCTTACATTCCCTACGCAGGCTACGGCGCGTGCAATTGACGCTAGCACCTGACCTTGACGAGGTATATCGGTCAACGCGCTAGCCATGGTTTCAGCGTCATTGATCAGAATGCGAGCTCGACGCGACTCCCCGGCTTTGGCGGCTGCACGTGCTACCACCGCGACTGCCTGTGCCCGATCGTAGTCATCGGCTACATCATCTACGGCTTGTTCAGCCTGAATGGTGATCTTTGTGGCCTTTGATAGATCCCCTGAGTCAGCCACTTCTCGCGCTACTGCAGCTAGCGCTTGCACCCGGCGAAACGGCACGGTGATCGATCGGGCCAATGCCTCGGCGCGGTCTGAGTATCCGATTTTTGCCCAAACGCCTGGTAGATTCGCCGGCATGTTGTCGTTCCGTGAAGACAGTCGCACTCGATGAATCGAAAGCCTGCTCATGGCGGACAGATCCGGCTCATCCTGACTCGCGATTACCTCCTGAGTTGTTGTGATCTCTGCAAGTGCACTAGTGTCTCCGCCGATTAGATCAAGCATTCGATCGTGGCGATGGGGATCTGTCGCGCAAGCCAGCATGCGTTGTTGGTCGCCTACAGCGCGCAGAAGTTTGAAATACCCTCGAAGCAGATATTCTGGGGTCTCTGGAGGCCATTGCCGGCGGCTGTAATCATCCGCCCAAGAGTATAGAGTCTGTCGATATGCTTCCAAGCGCCGCGCTCCGAGGAAGGAAGCTGCTTGTTGCTGAAGCTCCTCATGACCAAGCATGTAGACTGCGTCAGATCGCAAGCGGCCGGCCCGTGACATGAAAGTACGGCCGGATACGGCGCTCAGGTAATCTTCGATTTCCCAGGTGGACAGCCCAGTCAGCTCGGCCAGGTCTGTCGCAGTGAGTCCACCCCCAGCAGCTGTCAGGAGCCCTAGTAAATCCAATTCTGTTTGATTACCTCGCAAAAGTCTTTTGAGCTCGCGTTCTGCATCCTGGCGGACTACTTCAGCATGTGCAGAAACCGTGAGGGAACGGATTGCCACACGTTGCCGTAGTGGATGATCGTCGGGTACGTCCGCAGGGATCGGCGGATGAGGCCGACTAGCCACGATGACGCGCATATCGGCGGGCAAGTGTGAGGGTAGGAGCGCAGCAATGCTATGCGCGTCGGGGCCGACCGTGACTCCCTGGTCTTCGTCAAGTCCATCAACGACCAGGACCAACCGCTCGCCTCTTTGTCGACAAATCTCTGCTGCCCGCTCCAGCGACCCAAGCAGGTGTGCCTCTCGAGTGGCATCACTGAGCAATGGAGGCATCGGTTCACCGACTATTTCAAGAAACTGTTCTAGCACCACGTCGGAAAACGCGATGCGGTCAGCTTGCCCAGCCAGTCGGGCAGTAATAAAGAAAGATACTATACGAACATTGGCTGGTGGATTTAGGACGAAAGACGACAGCAAAGCTGACTTGCCAGCCCACGCTTTTGCTCTCCACCACAAGTAAGGTTCGGATTCAAAGGAAGTGCAGAACTCAGCTAGGTGATTGAGCTCCTCTTCTCGACCTACCAATTCGTCGGGGGCAATTCGGCGCACCTGCGAAATGTAGTTGGAGCGCACCGGTGGTTCGGATAGCTCCGCCACCTGGACTGAGTTGTCGATTCCGTCCGATGATCTCTTCGGAGGTGCGGAGAAGTGGGATGTGCTGCTTGTGGTGGGTGGCGTTAGAGGGAACCCTGCAAGGTCGCGCCGGAGTGTTGACTCATCTTTGGTTGCTGCGGCAGGAGCATAACGCCCTACTAGCTCGCAGAGCCGGCTAAAAAGTCGATCGGCAGTCGCGTTTGTTCTGTCTGCTGTTACCTGTCTCAGTCGAGCGATTGCTTGGGTGCGATCAGTCTCGTCATTTCCTTCTAGTCGTAACTCTCGAAGATATAGAGATTTCAGTAGCTGCCAGGTAAGGGCACCTGTAGGACCGACGTGATCATCCAGATCGGCGACCTTTATGGCGGCAGCGATGACCTTGTCAAAATGCCGCAACCGCTCTCGGACGTCCCGGTTCGTGCGTCCTGGGCGTGAAACCTCGGCGCGGAATTGCCTCTCAGTGAGTACATCCCTCGCGATTGAAGCAAGCTCTCTTATTTGTCGCACATGGGGATTGGGGCTTGCAGTACTAAGGGCGAGTCTCCATGCTCCTGATTCGACGTCTGTAGCGTTCTGGCGCAACAGGCGGAGATAAGAGCCCATAAGGTGCACCGTTGAAGTATCGCTCGTTGTAAACGATGGGTCACGTCGCACGCCTATTGACACCCTGCGCTCTTTCCCATCGCTTGAGCTCCCCGTCACGACAATGTCGTCGACTGGACTAAAAGAACTCGCTTGAAAAGCGATTTGCAGTGGTGTGATGTCGTCGCCTAGCTCAGTTAAGGGATCACCCGTGAGGAGCTGGCTCAGGAGGACCGCGCCATAACGATGCTCAAGGACTGTGCCGCCTCCGCCCGTGGAATATGGGCTTGCCGGTTTCGGTTGTTTGCTGGCCTGTGAACCGTTCCGCACAGACCCATGTTACGGCTCAAGGCGTGACAGTTGTATGGTCGTGCACGATCCAGTCCGCGCTGAACGGGCCATACCAGAGTGATAGGGCGCCGAAGCCGGTTTGGCCGGTGGCCTGCTCTGTGGCGTCGAGCATCATCAGGGGCAGCCATGCGCCAACTCAGTCATGAGATACGCACCCTCTGGCTTTAGGCGGCTGACCGCTGTGACCGCGGCGCGGGCGCCGGCCGGGCTGGAGCGGGGCGGAGACAGGAGTGCAGGCCCGGCCGGGGGCCGGGCCGCGCGCGGTGAGCGGAGCGAGCCGCCTTGAACCAGTAGAGAAAGTTGTAACTCAGTCGGCGATGGGTGGAGAGGAGGAAGGGGCTTGGGAGCTGAGGCCGGTTACGGAACGCAGGTCGAAGTGCTTGGGGGCCTGCTGGAGGCTTTCGGTGATGCGGCCGTGGTTCTCTCCTACAAGGAGGACAGGACATTTGCCGCACTGAGTCTGAACCGCTTCGGCGCCGTGGGGTCCTGTCGACTGGACTGGCGAGGTGCTGAAGTGTTGCGGAGATCCCCGGCGTTCGACGGTGGGGAGCTCCGGAAGATGCTGTGTGAGTTGGCAGGACCGGATGAACTGGTTGTTCTGTTCTGGGGGAACCTCATGGTGCCTTCGGTCGCTGTGGAGGCTGGTCTGGTGGCAGCGCATGCCGATGTGGTTCTGGCGGACTGCTATGAGTGCTGGGTCTACCTTGTCGACAGTGGAGTGTTGATCGAGTTCCAGGACGGTGAGGGGTTCACAGTCGGCCGGGTGCCTCAGTGACGTCATCGGTAGGACTCGCCAGCCGCCGATGAGGAGAGCCCTGCGCAGGCCGGTGATCCTTCCTCTCGGTGGGCGAGGGGCAGGAAGAGCACGGGGTGGACCGTCCAGGTGATGCGGACGTCGGCATGGGTGATGGTCACAGTGCAGGGCTCGGAGCGCATCAGGGCTCTGCGGGTCTCGGCGCGCTCTTCGTACAGCCACGTCCACGCTTCGTCCGACGCGTCGGAGTCGAGCGCCGGTGAGATGGTGCGGAGAGCGATGGCTACCCAGCGGTCTGCCTGGGGTGCCGAGTACGCGTCGAACGATGCAAGGCGCGCCGGCCCTCCTGTGCCGGTGACTTGCTCGGTCCAGCATTCGCACCAGTAGCCGCGGGTGGGCCCGTTCATGGGGTCGCTCCCGCCGGGTAGGCCAGCAACACGTAGCGGGTGCTCTCGTCGTAGAGAGTGAGCTGGTAACCCATGCCGCTGGTCAGGTAGGCGAGGGCTCGTTCGTGTTCGGCCTCGTCCGTCAGCCAGTGCAGGCCCGGCTGTGCGTATGCGGCGTCGAGCTGATCGGTGATGTGCTGCGTGCGCTCGCGTAACCAGCGCAGTGCCAGGCGTGGGCTCGTGGCGTCGTGTGATCCCAAGGGGATGGAACAGACCTCGTTCAACGGATAGGCGGCGGCTCGGCATCGGTAGGGGAGGGGCCGGCTGCCTGTGCTCAGCGCTGCGGGAGGAGCGGACGTCAGCACGGGTGCCCTCCTGCTGGCCTGGCATCGGTGAAGAGTTCCGCGGTGATCGTGTGGCCGCCGTGGCTGCCGTGGACGACGACCCGGTGAGCGAGTGCGCTGACCATGCCCAGGCCCCGGCCGTGCTCCGCCTCCTGGTCCTGGTGCTCGACCTTCGGCGCCGTGCCGGTGCTTCCGTCGTCCGTGACGGACAGGGCGATCACTTGCGAGGAGACCGCGAGCGCCAGATGGAAGCTGCCTGATGCCTGGCCGCTGGCCGTGTGGAGGATCGCGTTCGCGCTCAGCTCGCTGACGATCAGCTCGGCGTCCTCGGCCAACGGCGAACCTCGCAGGATGTCGCGGGTCCAGCGGCGGGCCCTGCTGACCTCTTCCGGGAATCCTGGGCAACTGAGCCCCCAGACCCGTGCGCTACTCGTATACTCGTGCATACAAGTTCCTTCGTGCTGGTAGGCCGCCATGTGCAGCGGGTTCGGGCTAGACGAGTTTCACGCCGTCGTGGGCGCGGACGGCCGGCGGGGACGCCGCGTCGAGTGCGTCAAGCACGCGGATCGCGTACGCCTCGTCGGCGAGTTCGATGACTTCTTCGCGGGTGGCCCAGCGCAACGCGTGGGTCTCGTCCCCCGTGGTGGGAGTGCCGTCGGCCGCCTGGCAGCGGAAGACGAGGGAGACGATCAGGCCCGTCATGTTCTTGTAGACGCCGGTCAGGGTTGCGGGAAGCTCGATCTTGATGCCGGTCTCTTCGAGGACTTCGCGCTGGAGGGCTTCGGGGATGGTCTCCTCGCGTTCGAGGACTCCGCCCGGGGGTTCCCAGTGGCCGTTGTCGCGGCGCTTGATCAGGAGGGCCCGGCCTTGGTCATCGACGATGACCCCGGCGACGCTCACGGAGTGCGGGCGTTCTGTGCTCACGTTCCTCGGCCCTCTCGGCTGACTAGGCTCTCCACCGTAGCAACAAGACTCGCCCACTCGTCTAGATACCTAAAGGAGTACGCATGGCGTCTCTACCGAGCATTCTCGGCGGCCTCGACCCGACCAGTGATCGCGCGGTCTTCCGGCAGATCGCCGACCAGCTGCGTGAGGCCATTGACCGTGGGCGATTCAAGGAAGGGGAGAAGCTGCCTTCCGAGGCCGAATTGGTCGAGCACTACGGAGTTTCCCGGATGACGGTCCGGAACTCCTTCTCGATCCTCCAGGGCGAGGGCCTGGTGCACGCCGAGCATGGCCGGGGTGTCTTCGTACGGCCCCGGCCTCCGGTGCGCCGCCTCGCCTCCGACCGGTTCGCCCGGCGCCATCGCGAGCAGGGGAAGTCAGCGTTCATCGTGGAGGCCGACGCTGCCGGCAGTCACCCCACCGTGGACAGTCTGGAGGTGAAGGAGGAGAAGGCCGGCCAGGACGTCTCCACCCGGCTCGGTTCCGTGCGGCGCGTGCTCGCCCGGCGTCGCCGGTACCTGCTCGACGGCCGGCCGGTCGAGTTCGCCACGTCCTACCTTCCGCTCGACATCGCCCGCGGGACGCAGATCGCCGAGCCCAACCCGGGCCCCGGCGGCATCTACGCCCGTCTCGAGGAACTGGGTCACCAGCTCGACCACTTCGAGGAGGAGATCCGGGCCCGGATGCCTTCGCCGTCCGAGGTGAAGACGCTGCAACTGGCCTCCGGTGTGCCGGTGATCCATCTGATTCGTACCGCCTTCGACATTGCGGGGCGGGCCGTGGAGGTCTGCGACACGGTGATGGCGGCGGACGCGTACGTCCTCTCCTACCAGCTTCCGGCGACCTGATCGGCGGTGCGCGAGGCCACTTCCCGGACTCGTACACACCGGCATGCATACTCGTATAGACGAGTGGGCAAGTTGTGTGGCAAGGTGATCCCGTTCCCGGCGTCGTCGGGTTCGAAGAATGCATCTTGTCTAGACGAGTAGATGGGAAGAAACCTTGCGCACCATCCGTGTGGAGACCTCGGCCGCGACGATCCTGCTGACCGAGGCGCCCGAGCCCAAGGTCCGCGACCGGCAGTCGGGCGAGATCGCGAAGGACGCCGTCAGCGGTGAGGCGCTGATGACGATCGGCGTCGTGTACATCGAGGAGGGGGAGTCGTCCCTGATCAAGGTGACCGTTCCGGAGAGCGGGGTGTCGGAAGGGCTCGCCCTCGGTGCCCCGGTCTCCCTGCCGGGCCTGGTCGCCCGGCCGTGGGAGAGCGTGTTCAACGGCCAGCAGCGGCACGGCATCGCCTTCCGGGCCGCCGCCGTCACTCCGGCCGCCTTCCCGGCCGCCGTGGGGGCGTCGGCCTGATGACCGACCTGGCAACGCTTCTGGAGGTGGGTGGTCCCGTCGCCGCGCTCGGCGGTGGGGCCGCCTACGCCCGGGCGCGACACCCGGGCGTCTACTGGTCCACGGTCGGCTTACCGGTGTCCATGGTCCGGCTGCTCGGCTCCTACGGCTCCGTCATGGAGGCGTGCGGGCTGACCGTGGCCCCCTCCCGGCTGCGGGTCCTGGCGGTCAAGGCCACCACTCGCCGTGAGGTCCATCCCGTACCGCCGCGCCGGGGGATCATCCGGCCGACCACGACGGGGCTGCGGGTCCGCCTGCGGCTCGCCCCGGGGCAGGAACCCGCCGACGTGGCCGCCTCCGCCGAACGACTGCGGCACGCCTGGGGCGTCCACGCCGTCTACGTGACCACGGTCAAGCCGGGCGTGGTCGAACTGCGGCTTGTCGGCTTCGATGTGCTGCGGCGGGTGCGTATGCCGCGCAAGCTCCGTCCGGATCTGCTCCGGGTGCCGGTTGCGCTGCGCGAGGATGCCACTCCGTTCGTGCGCGACTACCGCACCGTTCCGCACCAACTCACCCTCGGTGCCACGCTGTCCGGCAAGTCCATGTACCTGCGTCACCTCGTCGCCAGCCTCGCCCGCCAGCCCGTCGCCCTGGTCGGCATCGACTGCAAGCGGGGCGTGGAACTGGCGCCCTTCGCCCCGCGCCTGTCGGCACTTGCCACCGACCCGGAGCAAGCCGCCGAACTGCTACCCGCGCTGATCAGGGAAATGGAGGATCGGTACGACCTGATCAAGGCCCGGCAGGGCATCGCGCCGAGCACGCCGGACGAGGAGATCACCTCCGACATCTGGGGCCTGCCCGAGCACGAACGCCCGGTGCCCGTCGTGCTGTTCGTCGACGAGGTGGCCGAACTCTTCCTCGTCGCCACGAAGAAGGACGAGGAACGCCGGGACGAGATGGTCACCCAGCTCATCCGGCTCGCCCAGCTCGGCCGGGCCGCCGGCATCTACCTGGAGGTCTGCGGACAGCGCTTCGGCGCCGAACTGGGCAAGGGCGCGACCATGCTGCGGGCCCAGTTGACCGGCCGCGTCTGCCACCGCGTCAACGACGAAGCCTCCGCCAAGATGGCGCTCGGCGACATCGCCCCCGAAGCGGTCTCCGCCGCCTGCGCCATCGCCCCTGAACGGCCCGGCCTCGCCGTGGCCGGTGACACCTCCGGCGGCTGGTCCCGCATCCGCACGCCGTACCTCTCCCTCGGCGACGCCGCCGAGATCTGCCGCGAGTCGGCCCACCTGGTCCCCGACCTGCCCGCGCTCAAGCCCTTCCGGCCCGACGTGCCCGTAGGTCCGCCCGTCGAGACACCGGGCCCGGTCGTGCGGCCCCGCCCGGTGACCGACTGACCCGCGTCCGCGCTCACCCCCGGTCGGCGTGACCGCCTCACGCCATGTCCCTACCCCTCCCATGCCCGAACCCGGAAGGAGCCGCAGCATGCGCGCCCACCTGGCCCGTGTCGACGCGGTGCTCGTCCAAGCGGTCATCGCCGCCGCGCTGTCCTTCGCCCACCTGCACGACGTCGCCTCGGCGGCCGGACAGGACGGGTGGAAGGCGTGGGCCTATCCCGTCTCGGTCGACCTGCTGCTCGTCGCCGCCTGGCGCCGACTGCGGTCCGGCGAGGCGAAAGCGGCCGGGTGGTGCTGGTTCCTGATCGCCCTCGCCGCGTCCCTGGGCGCGAACGTCGCCACCGCCGGACTGCTCGACCTGGACCATGTGCCGGCCTGGCTCCGCATCCTCGTCGCGGGCTGGCCCGCGGTCGCCTTCCTCGGCGGAACCCTCCTCGTCCACTCGTCACCGACCACGCACAACGAGACCAGTAACGCCGTGGACCAGGAGACGCCCGAGGACATCGAGGACCAGGAGGACGCGCCCGATCCCGCACCGGAACCCCCGGCGCCTCCGGCAGTCGAGCCGGCACCGGCTCCGGCTCAGCCGCCGGTCACGGTCCCGGCCGCCCTGGTCGAGCACGCCCGCAAAGTCGCCGCCGAGCACCACGCCCGCACCGGAACGGCCATCGACACCCCGACCCAGCGCGCCCGCCTCGGCGTCCCACCGCCCATGGCCGACGCCATCGCCGCCCAGCTCACCTGACCGACAAAGGAGAACCATGCCTCTCTGCTTCAACACGGCCGCCGACTACCTCGAAGCGGCCCGCGAGATGGCCGTAAGCGGTCGGTCGGCGCTCGCTCGGCTCCTCGCCGAAGAAGCCGCCGACCGCACGTCGGACCCCGGGGAAGCCGCCCGGATCCTGCGCGAGTTCCCCGGCCCCAGCCTGCGACAGGAGAACTGACCATGCCCGCACCGAAGCGTTTCCGCAACGTCAGCCGCATCGGCCCCGTCCAGGTCGGCACGTCCTACGACGGGCGCGGCCGAGAGAAGCACACCGCCGCCTGCACGGCCCCGCGCTGCGGCTTCTCCGCCGACTACGACAGCCGCGCCGCCGCCGAGCTGGCCGCCCGTACCCACCGCTGCCCCGTCCGCTGAAAGGACCCGTACACCGTGACCGTCAGCCTGCCGCTCGTCGTCCTCCTCGGCTTCTTCGCCTGGGGAGCGGTCAAGTTCCTCGGCGTCCGCACCTGGATCGTCGTCCTGATCGCCCTCTTCGGCTTCTGGCTCTCGGACACCTTCATGGTTCCCGCCATCGAGTCCGGCACGCGCTCCGGCGTGGACATCGTCAACGGCTCACACGACTAGACGAGTAGATAAGGAGAGTTCCGCCGTGTTCCTGCCCAAATACCCCGACAGTCCGACACTGCCGCCCGCGCACCCCCACACTGTGGCCGACCAGGCTCCCGCTCGGAGGTCGGTCCCTCAGATCTCCGTCAGCACCGGAGCGGTCGCGGCCGTCCTCGTCGGCGGCGTCGTGCTGACCGCGCTCCTGGCCGCCGTCGCCGTCACGGCCGTCTCCGTGGCCGTCGCCGCCGTGGTCCTGCGCTCGCTGCTCCGCGACCAGCACCGCCGCTGACGCACCGGACCCCCGGGGCGGCCTCGATACCGCCAAGCATCCGCCGCCCCGGGGGCCGTCTCCCTCCAGCCGAACCAGAAGGAGAAAGCCATCATCACCCGCGCCACTCCGCCCCCGCTCCACGAACTCGGCGAACTGGCCGCCCTCGGCACCATGCCCGCACTCCTGCGCCAACTCGCCGGCCTCGGCGGCTGCACGCACCCGATCCGCCTCGATGGCCACCGCACTGAGTACGCCGTCGACACCCGCACCGGCGAGATCGGCACCGTCCTCCACCACCTCGACTCCGCCGGCCTCCCGGCCGGTCACCTCCTGGTCCGCTGCAACAACCGCCGCACCACCCGGTGCGCGGCCTGCGCCGAGGTGTACCGCCGCGACACCTTCCACCTGATCACCTCCGGACTGCGCGGCGGCAAGGGCGTCCCCGAACGCGTCGCCGCCCACCCGCGCGTCTTCGCCACCTTCACCGCCCCCGGCTTCGGCCCGGTCCACAACCGCCCCACCGGCCCGGCCGGCTCGGTCCGCCGCTGCCGCTGCGGCGCGCTCCACGACCAGGACGACCCCGCCCTCGGCACCCCGCTCGACCCGGACACCTACGACTACGAAGCGGCCGTCCTCTGGAACGCGCACGCCGGTCCGCTGTGGCGGCGCTTCTCCATCTACCTGCGCCGGGAAGTCGCCAAGCGCGCCGGACTCACACAGCGGGCCTTCCGCGAGCACGCCCGGGTGTCCTTCGCCAAGGTCGCCGAGTACCAGAAGCGCGGAGCCGTCCACTTTCACGCCGTCATCCGCATCGACGGCCCCGAGGGCGGCGACACCCCGCCTCCCGCCTGGGCCACCGCCGAGCTGCTGACCGACGCCATCCGGGCCGCCGCCACCGCCGCCCGCGTGGACGGCCCGGTCATCGACGGCCGGGCCCACACCTTCGCCTTCGGCCGTCAGCTCGACGTGCGCACCATCCGCTCGGCCGACTTCGACGGCGGCCAGGAACTGACCGAGCGGGCCGTCGCCGCGTACATCGCCAAGTACGCCACCAAGGGCGCCGAGACGGCGACGGGAGCTCTCGACCGGCCGCTGAGGTTCCTCGCCGAACTCGCCCAGCTCGACATCAGCGACCACGCCCGCCGGCTCATCCGCACCGCCTGGACTCTCGGCGCGCGTAAGGATCTCGAACACCTCCGCCTGCGGGCCTGGGCCCACATGCTCGGCTTCCGCGGCCACTTCTCCACCAAGTCCCGCCGCTACTCCACCACCCTCGGCGCCCTCCGCGACGCCCGCGCCGACTGGCGCCGCGCACAGGCCCTGACAGCGGCCGAGACCGACCCGGACACGACCCTCGTCCTCGCGCACTGGGTCTACGCCGGGACCGGCCTCACCGACGCCGAAGCCTGGCTCGCCGAAACCCTCGAACCCGCTCCCGGAACGGAAGGAGAACCCACCCATGGCTGACCGCTACCTGACCGTGGCGCAGGTGGCCGAACTCCTCGGCACCACGGAACGTTTCCCGCGCCGCCTGATCGCCGAGCGGCGCATCGTGTTCGTCAAGGTCGGCCGTCACGTCCGCATCCCGGAGAGCGCACTGAACGCCTTCATCGACGCCAACACGGTGCAGCCGATCGGCGACCGCCGTAGCTCCCTGCGGAGGGCTGCCTGATGGCCAACAAGAAGGGGAGGCGCCGGGACTTCGGCTCGGTCCGACAGCTTCCGTCCGGTCGTTGGCAGGTCCGCTACCGGGACCCGGAGACGGGGCAGCTGCGCCCGGCGGAGAAGACGTACGCGACTAAGACCGATGCCCAAGTTGCCCTGACGCACATCGAGTCGGACATCGCGCGCGGACAGTGGTCGGACCCGGACGCCGGAGCGGTGAACTTCGAGGAGTACGCCACCGCGTGGCTGCGGGACCGAAAGCTCGCCGACCGCACCCGTGAGCGGAACGAGTCGGTGATGCGGCTGCACATCCTGCCCACCTTCGGAACCGGGAGCGTGGCCGACGTGACGACGGCCCGGGTGCGAAGCTGGCGCGGCAAACTCCTCGCGGCCGGCGTCGGTGAGCCGTCGGTGGTCAAGGCGTACCAGCTGCTGCGCGCCCTGATGA
This sequence comes from Streptomyces sp. NPDC044984, assembly GCF_040646935.1. Lineage (NCBI taxonomy): Bacteria > Bacillati > Actinomycetota > Actinomycetes > Kitasatosporales > Streptomycetaceae > Streptomyces > Streptomyces sp. NPDC044984. The sequence continues at coordinate 218,488 of NZ_JBEZBE010000009.1, read as the reverse complement.
ACACGGCCGTGGACGACGAGCTGATCCGGCGCAATCCGTGCCGCATCAAGGGCGCGGACCGCTACGACGTGCCCGAGCGGCCGGTCCTCACGGTGGCGGAGGTCTTCGCCGTCGCCGACTCCATCGCGTCGCGCTTCCGGCTGCTCGTGCTCCTGGCGGCCTTCACCACCCTGCGGTTCGGGGAGCTGGCGGCCCTGCGGCGCCGGGACATCGACCTGGAGGGGCTGACCGTCACCGTGCGCCGTGCTCAGGCCGAGCTGCAGGACGGCCGGCTCTTCGACAAGGCGCCGAAATCCGCGGCCGGGGTGCGCTCCGTCTCCTTCCCCGCCGAACTGCTCGACGCGGTCACGCACCACCTGGAGCACTTCGCCGCTCCCGGCCGCGACGGACACGTCTTCGTCGGGCCGCAGGGCGGGCAGCTGCGGCGCAGCAACTTCCGAGACGACTGGGTCGAGGCCCGGAAGGCCGCGGGCGTCACGGCCGAGCTGCACTTCCACGACCTGCGGCACACGGGCAACACGCTGGCCTCGACGGCCGGGGCCAGCACGCGGGAGCTGATGACGCGGATGGGGCACAGCAGCTCCCGGGCCGCGTTGATCTACCAGCACATGACCAGCGACCGGGACCGGGCCATCGCCGACCGGCTCGGGGCCATGATCCGCGACGGCGGGGGAGGGGCCTCGGGGTAGAGGATGCGGCATCCGCGTGGCATTAGTGGCACGTGTGTGGCACGACCCCGGACACGACGAAGGGCCAACCCGGGAGGAAACCCCTCCTGAGCTGGCCCTTCTCGCTGTGCCCCCGGCAGGATTCGAACCTGCGACACCCGCTTTAGGAGAGCGGTGCTCTATCCCCTGAGCTACGAAGGCGGGGCCTGATCGTGAGACGGTGCCGGGCGGGTGTCTCTGTCAAGCCCTGAGCGCCTTGGGCCGGCGGTTGTGGTGCCTGCCAGGGCGCTCGATCCACAGGGTACCGGATCGGTGCTGCGGCGGGTGCTGGTGTGGGGGAAGGCGGGCCGGCCGGAGCGGCGCGGCCGGGTGGGGGCGGGGTGTTCGACCTCGTCGGCGTGCCCGCCGACTCGCGCCGGCCTCCCGTACCGCCGGGCGGTGCGTGGCTTCCGTCAGGCCTCGCCGAACAGCACCCAGAGTGCCATCAGGGTCAGGAATCCGGTCACCGCCAGTGCGGGGACCCCGAGGATCGCGGCGACCGTCCCCCATCGGGTCCGTCCCCTGGGCACCTCCGTCGTCCCGGGCTTCGGGGCGGCCGGCTGCGTCTCCGTCATGAAGCTCCCCTGTCGATGCGTGACTGTCGTACGGAGCATCTCAGTTGGAGCCGGTCCGGGGGCGCGGTCCGGTGATTGTCACCGGTCGTGTCGGGCCGTGTCGGATCGGGGCGGGTCGCGTCCTCTCCAGTGTCGGGGCGTCGGCGTCTAGGGGCCCGGCTTCCTCCGTGCCGGGGATCAGCCCGGTGACGTACGGGTCACCCGCACCCGGTACTCCTCCGCCTCCGCTGCCGTCACCGTCACCCGGACGCCCGCCCGGCGGTCCGCGAAGGTCTCGCCCGGTGCGAACGTCGCGTCCGAGAGCTCCGCGTGGACGTTGGGGGAGCGGGTGCAGCCGCCGCTGTCGCGGCGGGAGTCGTGGACGGTGACCGGGCCCATGCCGGTGTCCACGTTCGCGTCGACGCGGTAGACGAGGACGCCGGGGCGGCACACCGCCTCGTCGTTGCCGGCGCGGGTGCGCAGTTCGACGGCGTAGCCGGAGTGGCCGTTCAGGGGGATGAAGACGAGTTTCGGGCCGCCTGTCAGGGCGAGGGGGGTGAGGACGTACTCCCGCGTGCCCGGGGCCGCCGCGCAGCCGACCTGGGACGCGTCCAGCCAGCCCAGCTTCCACTTGTGCCAGGCGAGGAAGTCGTTGTTGGCGCCCCAGTCCTCGCTCATGATGTCCCAGTGGCCGACCGCGCCGCCGCCCTCGGCGGTGTAGAGGTCGGGCAGGCCGAAGACGTGGCCGTTCTCGTGCGGCAGCACGCGGTAGCCGGTGCGGTCGTAGGAGCCGGAGCCGTCGTCCTGGCGGGAGTAGACGAAGGACGCGTTGGCGACGGGGACGCCGTCCGCGCTCGGGGCCTCCTTGTTGCCGGCGAAGGTCACGGACAGGACCGTGTCGAGGGCGGCGGGGCCCGCGTTGGGGCTCACCAGCACGTTCAGCAGGTCGTACGACTGGAAGTCCACCTCGGGATCGGCCTCGGCCACGATGTCGCGGACCAGTTCGCGGTAACCGGGGTCGAAGGGGGCGCCGCGCTCTATGCCGTACGCGCGGAACGACTTGGGCATCCGGATCCAGTCGGGGACGGGGAGTTCGGGGCGGTAGTCGAGGCGGCCGTAGGAGCTGGTGGCGAACCACTGGCGGGTCTGGGGGAAGAACTCGCGGTAGCGGTCGAGGGCGTCGCCCTCGCCGGGCGCGTCGGAGAAGTCGATCATCAGGGTGAGGGCGCGGACGGTGCCGGTGGAGCGGGTGTAGCCGGGAGCCGTGGGGATGCCCTCGGACATCTGGGTCTCCCGGTCCGCGGTGATCGTGCAGGGGCCGTGCGCGGAGAGGGGGGACAGGGCGCTGGGGCCGGCACCGGCGGGGGAGGTGGCGGGGGAGAGGCGGCCGTTGCCGGCCGAGGTGCTGACCGCGAGGGTCAGGGCGGTCACCGATGCCAGGGCGGCCAGCCGGCGCGGAGATATCCGGCGTCGGCTCGGCTGCGGCTGCATGCGGGGACCTCCGCTCCACACGGCAGCCGCCGGTCTCCGGCTGCACCCTTGTGATCACCCTGCGTCGCCGGGTGTGCGGGCGCCTGCTGGGAAGTCCGATCGTGGGGCGGGCCGTAAGGCCCGAGTGGTGTGAGGCGGGTCACAGGAAAAGAGTCCGGGGGCGGGAAATAACCGGGGATCGTTTCCCCGTTTGAACCTGTGTCCGTGCGAAACGGGGATTCACTCCCCGGATTGCCGGGAGATGACGACAAGGCGAAGCCGCAACGACCTAGGAGTGCACCGTGCAGACCGCCACCCCCGTGCCGCGCAAGGCGCCCCGGCCCCGCGCCGACGCCCTGCGCAACCGGGAGCGGATCGTCACCGCCGCCCGGGAGATGTTCGTCGAGTTCGGGCCCGATGTGCCGCTCGACGACGTCGCCCGCCGGGCCGGCGTCGGCAACGCCACGGTGTACCGCAACTTCCCCGACCGCGACGCGCTGGTGCGCGAGGTCGTCTGCTCCGTGATGGACCGTACGGTGCGGGCGGCCGAGCAGGCGCTCAGCGAGAGCGGGGACGCCTTCGAGGCACTGGAGCGCTTCGCGCACACGGCCGCAGACGAGCGGATCAGCGCGCTGTGCCCGATGGTCTCCAGCACCTTCGACCAGCACCACCCCGACCTGGAGGACGCACGCCGGCGCGCCGAGAGCCTCGTCGCGCAGTTGATGGACCGCGCCAAGGCGGCCGGTCAGCTCCGCGCCGACGTGGAGTACGGCGATCTGATGGTGGGCGTCGCCCAGCTGAGCCGGCCCCCGGCCGGTACCGGCTGCGTCAGCGCCGACCGTTTCGTCCACCGCCATCTGCAGCTGTTCCTGGACGGGATGCGGGCCCCGGCCCCGACCGTTCTGCCGGGTACGGCAGTGACCGTGGAGGATCTGCGCTGCTGAGCGATCTCTGACGCGAGCAGGATTCCCGTACAGCGGCCGTCCCCGGGGCGAGTCGTTCCCTGACGACACCGATTTTTCATTACATCTTTCTTAATTTCCGTCACACACTTCCGAAGTGGGTACCCCCATGTCTCAGACAGCCTCGGCGGCCGGAAAGGCCCTGAGCGTCCCCGACGCCAACCGCTGGAAAGCGCTCGTCTTCATCGCGCTCGCCCAGCTGATGGTGGTCCTCGACGCCACCATCGTGAACATCGCCCTGCCCTCCGCCCAGCAGGACCTGGGCATCTCGGACGGCAACCGCCAGTGGGTGGTCACCGCCTACGCCCTCGCCTTCGGCGGACTGCTGCTGTTCGGCGGCCGGATAGCCGACCTGTGGGGACGCAAGCGGGCCTTCGTGCTCGGCCTGGCCGGGTTCGCCGTGGCCTCCGCGCTCGGCGGCGCGGCCACCAACGAGGCCATGATGTTCGGCGCCCGCGCCCTCCAGGGTGTCTTCGGCGCGCTGCTCGCGCCCGCCGCGCTGTCCCTGCTCGCGGTGATGTTCACCGACGGCAAGGAGCGCGCCAAGGCGTTCGGCATCTACGGCGCGATCGCCGGTGGCGGCGGTGCCGTGGGTCTGATCCTCGGCGGTTTCCTCACCGAGTACATGGACTGGCGCTGGACGTTCTTCGTGAACATCCCGTTCGCCGTGGTCGCCGCGGCCGGCGCGTACTTCGTCATCCGTGAGCCGGAGGGCGGCCGCAACCGCTCGCCGCTGGACATCCCCGGTGTGGTGCTGTCGACCGTGGGTCTGGTCGCGCTGGTCTACGGCTTCACCCGCGCGGAGTCCGAGGGCTGGAGCGACTCGCTGACGATCGGCATGTTCGTCGCCTCCGCCGTGCTGCTCGCCGCCTTCGTGGCCGTCGAGGCCAAGGTCAAGGCGCCGCTGCTGCCGCTGCGCGTGGTCACCGAGCGCAACCGTGGCGGGGTCTACCTCTCGCTGGGCCTGGCGATCATCGCGATGTTCGGCCTGTTCCTCTTCCTGACGTACTACCTGCAGGTCGTGAAGGGGTACTCGCCGGTCAAGACCGGCTTCGCCTTCCTGCCGATGATCGCGGGCATGATCACGGGCTCCACCCAGATCGGCACCCGGCTGATGACCCGGGTCGCGCCCCGGCTGCTGATGGGCCCCGGCTTCCTGGTCGCCGCGCTCGGCATGCTCTTCCTGACCCAGCTGGAGATCGACACCTCGTACGCGGGCGTCCTGCTGCCCGGCATGCTGCTGCTCGGTCTCGGCATGGGTACGGCGTTCATGCCGGCCATGTCGCTGTCCACGATGGGCGTCGAGCCGCGTGACTCCGGTGTCGCCTCCGCGATGGTCAACACCTCGCAGCAGGTGGGCGGCGCCATCGGCACGGCCCTGCTGAACACGATCGCGGCCTCGGCCACCACGTCCTACGTCACCGACCACATCGGCGGCGCCACGAGCCCGCCCCAGCAGCAGCTGGTCCAGCTCCAGGGGCAGGTGCAGGGCTACACCAGCGCGATCTGGTTCGCGGTCGGGATCCTGGTGGCGGCCGCGGCCATCGCCCTGGTCCTGATCAACGCCGGCAAGCCGGGCGGCACCGCGGTCGCCGGGTCCGCCGACGAGGCCGTCGGGGACGAGCTGGCGGTGCCGGTGGCCATGCACTGACGGCCACCCGCCGATCCCTCACTCCGTAGGGGAGAGGTCCTCACTCCGCACGGAAGAGGTCCTCACTTCATACGGAAGAGGTCCTCACCACCCGTACGGAAGAGGAGGGGACGCCTCCTCCGTACGGTTCCCCGGACCTGCCCCGGCTCCCGCCCGTCAGCGGAGCCAGGGCAGGTCCGCGCCCGCTCCGCTCGGCTGAAGTCCCTCGGCGACGATCCGCATGATCTCGCCGAGGGACTTCTGCTGCTCGGGGGTGAGCCGGTCGAAGACCGCCTGGCGTACGGCGTCCACGTGGCCGGGCGCGTGCCGGCGCAGCACCTCCAGGCCCTCGTCCGTCAGCACGGCGAACTGGCCCCGCTTGTCGGAGGGGCAGTCCTCGCGGCGTACCCAGCCGCTCTTCTCCAGGCGCGCGACGGCGTGCGAGAGGCGGGAGCGGGTGATCTTCGCGGACATCGCCAGTTCCGTCATCCGCAGCCGGCGGCGCGGGGACTCGGCGAGCTTGACCAGCAGGCCGTAGTAGACGTGCGGCATTCCCGCGTCGCGCTGGAGCTGGCGGTCGAGGTGGTCTTCCAGGAGGGTGGCGGCCTCGATGTACGAGCGCCAGACGCGCTGCTCCTCGTCGGTGAGCCAGCGGGGTTCCTCGGCGGATGCCGATGATGCTGCGGGTGCCGTGTTCATGTACTCCACTGTACGGCCGCTCTTCTTGAAGGTTAAACAAAATCGGCGTACAGTCGATGCTGGAAGTTGAGAGTTCAAGCAATGCTGGAAGCCCGCCGAAGGGAGCCGCCGTCATGACCGCCGCCACCCAGGAACGCATGCCCGCGCTCTACCTCAGCCACGGCGCCCCGCCCCTGGCCGACGACCCCGTCTGGCCCGGCGAACTGGCCGCCTGGTCGGCCGGGCTGCCCCGCCCGAAGGCGATCCTGGTCGTCTCCGCCCACTGGGAGGAGGCCCCGCTCGCCCTCGGCGCCACCGAGACCGTCCCCCTGGTCCACGACTTCTGGGGCTTCCCCGAGCACTACTACCGGGTCACCTACGGCGCCCCCGGCGCCCCCGCGCTCGCCGACTCGGTGCGGGGGCTGCTGCGCGCCCCCGGCACGCCCGTCCAGGACGTCCCCGACCGGGGCCTGGACCACGGGGCCTACGTCCCGCTGGTCGAGATGTACCCCGAGGCCGACATCCCGGTGCTCCAGGTCTCCATGCCCACCCTGGACCCGGTGCGGCTGATGGAGATCGGGCGCAGGCTCGCGCCGCTGCGCGACGAGGGCGTGCTGATCGTCGGCTCCGGGTTCTTCACCCACAACCTCGCCGCACTCCGGCAGGGCGGCATCCCCGCCTGGTCGGCGGAGTTCGACGCCTGGGGCCGGGAGGCCCTGGAGTCGGGCGACGTGGACGCACTGCTCGACTTCACCCGCAAGTCCCCGGCCGGCCTGCTCGCCCACCCGCGCACCGAACACTTCGCCCCGCTCTTCGTGACCATGGGTGCCGCGGACGCCGCCGGGGAACTCGGGGAACAGAAGTCCGTGATCGACGGGTTCTGGCTGGGGCTGGCCAAGCGGTCGGTGCAGTTCGGCTGACCCCTCCGGCGGCTACAGGGGCTTCTCGTACCAGGCCTCGTCCCACCAGCGGCTACAGGGGCTTCTCGTACCAGGCCACGTCCCACCAGCGGCCGAACTTCCGGCCCACCTCCCGGTACGTGCCGACGTGCCGGAAGCCGAAACGCTCGTGCAGCCGCGTCGAGGCGTCGTTCGGCTGGGCGACGCCGGCGTAGGCGCGGTGCAGGTCCTCGTCCGCCAGGGCCTCGAAGAGGGCCTTGTAGAGGAGGGTGCCGATGCCGCGCCGGCCGGAGTCCGGGGCGACGTAGACCGTCGTCTCCACCGAGGTCGCGTAGGCGGGCTTGGGGCGGAAGGGGCTGGAGGTGGCGTACCCCAGGATTCCCCGCGAACCGGCACCCGTGGCAACCATCAGGCGGTGCGGGCCGTCTACCGGGTGGGAGAGCAGCCAGGGGCGGCGCTCCTCCGGAGTGAAGGGGGCCGTGTCGAATGTGATCGCCGTCTCACGTACGTAGTGGTTGTACAGGTCGGTGAGGGCCGTCAGATCGCCCTCCGTGCCCGGTCTGACCTGGACCTCTTCATGCTCCGACGGCATCGCGCCTCCCCGCGTGGGCCGACAGGGTACTGCATGATCAGAAAATTCGGGGGACGGGTTGGGAATTCTGTCCTGATTCCAGTCGTTGTTTCCATCGGATGCAGGGCACTCGACCAGAGTCCGGAGGGACCTGAGAGACGTGTCAAGCGTCCGCAGGACCACCCGCTGACCTCATCATCGCAAGGGAGCACGCATGGCAACCCGCGCCGTCGCCCGTCGTCAGTCCGCCACCGGCGAGACGGCCGACTCGGCACGCAGTGTCCGCGCCCATGGCAGCGAGATCGCCGATCGCGACCTGGTGGGCATGTACCTGGACGAGATCGCGCGCACGCCGCTGCTCGACGCCGCCAAGGAGGTCGAGCTGTCCCAGATCATCGAAGCGGGTGTGTTCGCGCAGCAGATCCTCGACGGCCTCGAGGAGAACAAGGCCGGAGCCACCCCCGAGGAGCTCCGGGCCCTGGTCGACGCCAGCGAGCGGGCGAAGGACGTCTTCATCCGTTCCAACCTCCGTCTGGTCGTCGCCGTGGCCCGCCGCTACCCCAGGAGCGGCCTGCCGCTGCTCGACCTGATCCAGGAGGGCAACGCCGGTCTGGTCCGCGCGGTCGAGAAGTTCGACTACCGCAAGGGCTTCAAGTTCTCCACGTACGCGACCTGGTGGATCCGCCAGGCCATCACCCGCTCGATAGCCGACCAGTCGCGCACCATCCGCCTCCCCGTCCACCTGGTGGAGGAACTGGGCCGGATACGGCGCGTGCAGCGCGAGTTCAACCGTGAGCACGGCCGGGAGCCGGAGCCCGCGGAGATCGCCGCCGAGCTCGGCTCCACGCCGGAGCGCGTCATCGACGTGCTCGACTGGGCCCGTGACCCGGTCTCGCTGAACATGTCGGTGGACGACGAGGGCGAGACCCAGTTCGGCGACCTCCTGGAGGACACCTCGGCGGTGTCGCCGGAGCAGTCGGTGCTGACGCTGCTGCGCAGTGAGGAGCTGGACGACCTGATCGGCCGCCTCGACCAGCGCACGGCCTCCATCATCAAGATGCGGTACGGCATCGAGGACGGCCGCGAGCGCACGCTGACCGAGGTCGGCAAGGAGCACGGCCTGACCCGCGAGCGCATCCGCCAGATCGAGAAGCACGCACTGCTGGAGCTGAAGAAGCTGGCCCGCGACACCGGTTTCGACGCGGCGGCGTGACACCCGGCCGGAGCGCGGCTGCCGCGACGGCGGCGCGGCAGTCCGCCCCCGGTCCCCGGTGCGGCGGCGTGACGGCCGGAGGCTGACGCGACGGCGTGAGGGGACCCGGACGGCGCGGTAGCGTGACGGCCGGGCCGCCGGAGACGGACGCGGCGGTGCGGCCGCCGGGTCCGGCGCGGTGGCGCCGACGCCGCCGCGCGGGGTCCGGGGGAGCGACGGGGTCCGCACGGACCCCGGCCGCGTACGCCGGGTGGCGAAAGACCGCGCAAAACATGGCCGTTCCCCGCCGCTTCAACCCACCGGGCCCTGGGAACAAGAATTCCAGGCCGGGAGTTCGAACTTCGGGCCCCTGAGATCCTGGACCCACCGAGCCACGTCCCGACGCACAACCCCCCCGGCGCCGGGACTTCCCCAAGCCGGGTTCGGCGCCCTCCCCCCGGGCGCCGGGCCCGGCTTCCTCATGCGCGCCGCCGGCCGTCGGCCGGCGGGTCACCCCGGACCTGAACCCCGGGGTGGCCCGCCAGATGGCAGATTGTGTCACATGGGCATAGCCTGCCGGGCGTGAGCAGCACCACCCCGACGTCGCCCCCGCAGCCTCCCGCGGTCTCGCTGACCGAACGGCGCAAGGCCGAGACCCGTATGGAGATCGCCCGCGCGGCGGCCGGTCTCTTCGTCCGGCAGGGCCTGCGGGCCACCCGCGCCGAGGACATCGCCCAGGCGGCCGGCATCGCCCCGCGCACCTTCTACCGGTATTTCGCCAGCAAGGAAGAGGCCATCGGCCCGCTCTACGCCGTCGGCGCCCAGCGCTGGGTGGCGGCGGTGCGCGCCGCCCCCGCGGGGGTGCCCCTGCCACGGGTCCTGGAGGACGCCGTGCGCCACACGCTCACCCCCGGTCTCGGGGTGTCGGCGCCCTCCTGGGACTGGGTGCGCACCCTGATCCGGCTGGCCGAGGCGACCCCCGCCCTGCGCCGGGTGTGGGCGGAGGCGTGCCGGGAGTCGGAGCGGAGCCTGGCGGAGGCGCTGGCGGAGCGGCTGGCGGCCGCTCACGTCCCGTACCAGGCCGACAACGTTGCCGACCGCACCCGGCTGTGCTTCACCGCCGCCGTCGCGAGCGCGGCCGTGCGCACGGCGATGGAGAACTGGGCGGCCGGCGACGGCCCCTCCGAGGGCCCCGGGGGCCCGGCCGAACTGGCGGTCGCCAACCTCGCGGCGCTACGGGACTTCGCGTGGGCGGCCTGACGCCGGCCCGCGGCCGTTCCCGGAGGGCTCCGGCGCCGCGTCACTCCGCACCGCCCGCCGCCCGGCTCATCCGCGCCCCCAACTCCCGTACCACCTCCACCAGTTCCGCGGGCTCATGCACCGTAAACCCGTGCCCGAGCGTCGCCAGCCGTACCGCCACCCAGTCCTTGGCGCCGCTCACCGTCGCCCGCAGCCGGCAGGTTCCCGCGTCCAGCGGTTCGGGCGTGCCCAGCCAGCCCGGGAGGCGGGCGGCGACCGCCTCGGCCGGTGCGGCGAAGGTGACGACCAGTTCGTAGGACTCCTGCGCGCGGTACATCGACCGGCGCAGGAACTCCGCCGCGCTCCCGGTCGGCAGCTCGCGCGGGGTGAACCGCGCCCCGGTCGCGAAGGGTTCGCTCACCCGGTCGACGCGGAACGTCCGCCAGTCCGCGCGGTCGAGGTCGTACGCCACCAGGTACCAGCGCCGCCCGGTCGACACCAGCCGGTACGGCTCGGTCACCCGCCGGGACTCGGTGCCGTCGGCGGCCCGGTAGGCGAACCGCAGCCGCTCGTGCCCGGCCACCGTGGAGGCCATGACGGTGAGCGTCTCCGGCGCGATCGTCGCCCCGTCTCCGCTGGTCAGCGGGGTGGTCGCGGCCTGGAGCGTGCTGACGCGGTGGCGCAGCCTGGCGGGCAGCACCTGCTCCAGCTTGGCCAGCGCCCGCACGGAGGCCTCGTCCACGCCCTCCAGCGCGTGCCCGGCGCCGGCCCGCAGCCCGACCGCGATGGCCACGGCCTCCTCGTCGTCGAGCACCAGCGGCGGCATCGCCTTGCCGGCGACGAGCCGGTAGCCGCCGTCCGCGCCCAGGGTGGCCTGCACGGGATAGCCGAGCTCGCGCAGCCGGTCGATGTCCCGCCGGACCGTGCGCCGGGAGACCCCGAGCCGGTCGGCCAGTTCGCCGCCGGGCCATTCGCGGGGCGTCTGGAGGAGGGAGAGGAGGGTCAGGAGCCGGGCCGGGGTGTCCGTCGTCATGAGAACGAGGATGCCGCGGAACTAGGACCTGATCCGACCTACTTGGGAAATAGCTTCCGGGACATGAACTCCACCGACACCCCGCACGCACCGCGGCCCGCCGCGGGCGACCAGGGCGACCGCCGCCGCTGGTTCGCGCTGGCGATCGTGATGACCGCCGCCTTCATGGACCTCGTCGACGTCACGATCGTCAACATCGCGATCCCGTCGATCCAGCGCGACGAGGGCGCCACCTTCAGCCAGATCCAGTGGATCACCGCGGGTTACGCGCTGGCCTTCGCCGCCGGCCTGGTCACCGGCGGCCGGCTCGGCGACATCCACGGCCGCAAGCGGATCTTCCTCGTCGGCATCGGCGGCTTCACCGTCGCCTCCGCGCTGTGCGGTCTCGCCGTGAACCCGGAGATGCTGGTCGCCTCCCGCATCCTGCAGGGCGCCATGGCGGCGCTGATGGTGCCGCAGGTCCTGTCGATCGTGCACGCGACCTTCCCGGCGCACGAACGCGGCAAGGTGTTCGGGCTGTTCGGCGCGATCGTCGGCCTGGGCGCGGTGTCCGGGCCGCTGCTCGGCGCGCTGCTGACCGAGTGGAACCTGTTCGGCCTGGAATGGCGGCCGATCTTCCTGATCAACCTGCCGGTCGGCATCGCGGGCCTGGTCCTCGGCGGCCGCTTCATCACCGAGTCGAAGGCGCCGCGCGCCCTGAAGCTGGATCTTGTGGGCGTCGCGCTGGTGACGCTGGGGCTGCTGATGCTGATCTACCCGCTGACCCGCGGGCGTGAGCTGGGCTGGCCGCTGTGGGGGTACGTGTCGATGGCCGGCTCGCTGGTGGTCTTCGCGGCGCTGGTGGCGTACGAGCGGGTCAAGGGGGCGCGGGACGGCTCCCCGCTGATCGAGCTGTCGCTGTTCAAGGTGAAGAGCTTCGCGGCGGGCATCGCGGTGCAGACGGTGTTCGGGATCGGCCTCGGCGTCTTCTTCCTGGTCTGGACGCTGTACATGCAGGTCGGCCTGGGCTGGAGCGCGCTGCGGGCCGGACTGACCGGGGTGCCGTTCTCCGTCGCCGTCTCGGTGGCGGCCGGGATGTCGGTGCAGCTGCTGGTGCCGCGCTACGGGCGCAAGGTGCTCCAGGCGGGCGCGCTGGTGATGGCGGCGGGCGTCCTGCTCTACGTCTGGGAGTCCGAGCGCTACGGCATGGACATCACCTCCTGGCAGATGGCGCTCCCGCTGGCGGTCATGGGCGTCGGCATGGGGCTGATCGTGGCCCCGCTGACCGACGCGGTGCTGTCCGAGGTGCCGCGTGAGCACGCCGGGTCGGCGTCGGGGCTGATCAACACCGTGCAGCAGATGGGGAACGCGCTGGGGCTCGGCCTGGTGTCGGTGGTGTTCTTCGGGGTGATCGACGAGCGGCTCGCCCCGGCCGAGGTGGGCCCGGCCTTCGCGGACGGCTTCCAGCACGCGCTGGGTTATGTGGCCGCGGTGCTGGGCGTGATCTTCCTGCTGATGTTCGCCCTGCCCAAGCGTCCCGCCCAGCACGTGGAGGGCGCGGGAGAGGCTCCGGTGGCGGTGGAGAAGGAGCGGGAGCTCGTGGCCTGAGCGGGTCCGCGGAGAGGGCCCGGCGCCTCACGGGGTGCCGGGCCCTCGGCGTGTGTACGTACGGACATGAACGGAAGCCCGTTCGTGTCCGTACGTGCCCATGTCTGTTTACTTTCCGGACATCGGGGCGTACTCTGCGGGCGAAACCACACGTTCGGGCATGAACGGACTCGGAGGCAGGCCACCATGTACGCACCGGAACGCCAGCGGGAGATCCTGCGGCTCGCCCGCGACGGCGGCCGGGTGGACGTGGTCTCGCTGGCCGAGGAGTTCCAGGTGACCGCCGAGACCATCCGCCGGGACCTCAAGGCCCTCGACCGCGCCGGCCTGGTCCGCAGGGTGCACGGCGGGGCCATCCCGGCCGGACGCCTCGACTTCGAGCCGGACCTCGCCGAGCGGGAGACGACCGCGGCCGACGAGAAGGACCGCATCGCCAGGGCGGCCCTCGCCGAACTCCCGGCCGACGGCGCCGTGATCGTCGACGCCGGCTCGACGGCCGCGCTGCTCGCCGGCCTCCTGCCGGTGGAGCTCTCCCTCACCGTCGTCACCCACAGCCTGCCCATCGCGGCCCGCCTCGCCGACCACCCCGGCATCCAGCTCCATCTCGTCGGAGGGCGCGTACGGCACCGTACGCGCGCCGCCGTGGACGCCTGGGCGCTGCGCGCGTACGCCGAGATCCGCGCGGACGTCCTGTTCGTGGCCGCCAACGGGTTCTCCGCCGAACACGGGCTGACCACGCCCGACCTCGCCGAGGCCGCCGTGAAGCGCGCGGCCATGGCCGCCGCCCGCCGGGTGGTGCTGCTCGCCGACTCCTCCAAGCACGGCCAGGAGCACTTCGCCCGCTTCGGCGACCTGGGCGACGTGGACCTGCTGATCACCGACAGCGGGCTCAGCCCGGACGACGCCGCCGCGATCGAGCGCGGCGGCACGGAAGTGGTGCGCGCATGATCCTCACCGTCACCCCCAACCCGTCCCTGGACCGCACCTACGAGGTCCCCTCGCTGGACCGCGGCGAGGTCGTCCGGGCCACCGGCGAACGCGTCGACCCCGGCGGCAAGGGCGTCAACGTCTCCCGCGCCGTCACCGCGGCCGGCCGGCGCACGGTCGCCGTACTGCCCCTGGGCGGCGCACCGGGCGCCCTGGTCGCCGACCTGCTCGACGCGCAGGGCATCGAGGTCGCTCCGGTCCCGGTCGCCGGCGCCACCCGCTCCAACATCGCGCTCGCCGAGGCGGACGGCGTGCTCACGAAGATCAACGCGCCGGGCCCGGAACTGACGCCGGCCGAGCGGGAACTGCTCCTCGACACCGTGCGCCGGCAGTCCCCGGGCGCCGACTGGATCGCCTGCTGCGGCAGCCTGCCGCGCGGGCTCGCCCCCTCCTGGTACGCCGAACTGGTCGCCCGGGTGCACGCCGCCGGCGTACGCGTCGCGCTGGACACCTCAGGGCCCGCGCTGCTCGCGGCCCTGCGCGAGCGGCCCGACGTGGTGAAGCCGAACGCCGGGGAGCTCGCCGAGGCCGTGGGGCGGCCCCTGGCCACCGTGGGCGACGCGCTGAAGGCGGCGGAGGAGCTGCGGGGGATGGGCGCCCGGGCCGTCCTCGCGAGCCTCGGCGCCGACGGGCAGCTGCTCGTGGACGACGACGGCGCCTGGTTCGGCACCGCGGCGGTGGACGCCGTCCGCAGCAACGTGGGCGCCGGCGACTCCTCGCTGGCCGGGTTCCTCGTCGCCGGCGGGCGCGGCCCCGAGGCGCTCGCCTCCGCCGTCGCCCACGGCGCGGCAGCCGTCAAGCTCCCCGGCAGCGTGATGCCGACCCCGGCCGACCTGGACCCGGCCGCGGTGACCGTCACGGCCGAGGTACCCGCCGACCGCGCACTGCGGGAGCCGGTGTCATGAACCCTCCCCTCCCCCTCCTCACCCCCGTCCCCCCTTCCGCCCACCCCGCTGCACGGGCGATACGCGTGCGAAGGAGCCCGCGATGAGCGACATGATCACTGCGGAACTGGTCGATCTCGACCTGTCCGCCGACACCAAGGAGGCGGCGGCGCGCGCCCTCGCCGAGCGCATGGTGGCCCTGGGCCGGGTGACCGACCTGGACGGCTTCCTCGCCGACGTCGCCGCCCGCGAGGCGCAGATGCCGACCGGCCTCGACGGCGGCATCGGCATCCCGCACTGTCGCAGTGAACACGTCACCGAGCCCACGCTCGCCTTCGGGCGCAGTGCCACCGGGATCGACTTCGGCGCGGCGGACGGGCCCGCCGACCTGGTCTTCCTGATCGCCGCCCCGGCCGGTGCCGACGACGCCCATCTGACGATCCTGTCGTCGCTGGCCCGGCAGCTGATGAACACCGGGTTCACCGATGCCCTGCGGTCGGTGGGCGACGCGGGAGCGGCGGCCGCGCTCATCCGGGGCGAAGAGGCCGGCTCCGCGGCCGCCGGGGACTCCGCGGCCGCCGGGGACTCCGTGGCCGTCGAGGACTCCGTGGCCGTCGAGGACTCCGTGGCGGCGCCGGCGGCGGCCTCCGCCGGTGCCGCCACGGGCACCACCGCCCCCGAGGGCGACCGCCCGTTCCGGGTCGTCGCCGTCACCTCCTGCCCCACCGGCATCGCCCACACCTACATGGCCGCCGAGTCGCTGGAGAACGCCGGCCGGGAAGCCGGCATCGAGATCGTCGTCGAGACCCAGGGCTCCGCCGGTTTCACCCGGCTCGACCCGGCCGTGATCGCGGCGGCGGACGGCGTGATCTTCGCCCACGACGTGCCCGTACGGGAGAAGGACCGCTTCGCGGGCAAGCCGACCGTCGACACCGGCGTCAAGGCGGCCATCAACCGGCCCGCCGAGCTGATCACCGAGGTGAGAGGCAAGGCGGAGCGCGGCGAGGTCACCGCGGCGGCCACGTCCGGCGCGTCCGGCGGTACGCCCGTCGAGCGCGCCGGCGACGGCGGCGAGGGCTACGGCACCAAGCTGCGCACCTGGCTGATGTCCGGCGTCAGCTACATGGTGCCGTTCGTCGCGGCGGGCGGTCTGCTCATCGCCCTCGGCTTCGCGATCGGCGGCTACGAGATCAACGAGGCGCCGCCGGTGACGGACCACTTCGTGTGGACCCAGGCCGACAGCTGGGGCGCCCTGCTCTTCCAGATCGGCGGCGTCGCCTTCGGCTTCCTCGTCCCCGTCCTGGCCGGCTACATCGCCTACGGCATGGCCGACCGGCCCGGCCTGGTGCCGGGCTTCGTCGGCGGCGCGGTCTCGCTCACCGTCAACGCCGGATTCCTCGGCGGTCTCGCGGCCGGTCTGATCGCCGGCGGCGTGGTGATCGCGATCCAGAAGGCGCGCATACCGGCGGCCCTGCGCGGCATCATGCCGGTGGTGGTGATCCCGCTGATCTCCACGGCGGTCGTCGGCTTCCTGATGTTCGTCGTCATCGGCAAGCCCATCGCCGAGGCCCAGAAGGGCATGACCGACTGGCTGAACGGCCTGACCGGCACCAACGCCGTCCTGCTCGGCGCCCTCCTCGGCCTGATGATGTGCTTCGACCTCGGCGGGCCCGTCAACAAGGTCGCCTACACCTTCGCCACCGCCGGGATCGCCGTCGCGAGCCCCGGCGACTCCGCGATGAAGATCATGGCCGCGGTGATGGCCGCCGGCATGGTGCCGCCGCTGGCGATGGCCCTGGCGACCACGGTCCGCGGCAAGCTCTTCGACCGCACCGAACGCGAGAACGGCAAGGCCGCCTGGGTCCTGGGCGCCTCCTTCATCTCCGAGGGCGCGATCCCGTTCGCCGCCGCCGACCCGCTGCGGGTGATCCCCGCCTCGATGGCGGGCGGCGCGGTCACCGGTGCCCTGTCGATGGCCTTCGGCGCCACCCTGCGCGCCCCGCACGGCGGCGTCTTCGTCGTCCCGCTGATCGGCAACCCGTTCCTCTACCTGGTCGCCATCGCCGCGGGCGTCTGTGTCACGGCGGCCCTGGTGATCGTCCTCAAGGGCCTGCGCAAGCCGGCCCCGGTCACCACGGGCGCGGGCGGGGCCACATCGGTGCCGTCGGCGGAGACCAAGCAGCCGGTGGCCGCGTAGAGTTACGACGATGCGTCCGTTTGGGTAGGTGTGGGCGTTTCATTCCTACTGCGATATAGATCACCATCATCACGATCCGGGGCCGAAGCCCCGGATCGTGGTGTGTACTGGGCCGCATGCCTGAGTACACGACACTCTCGCGGACGACGGGCGCCACCGTCCTCACCCTGGTGGCCATGGCCTGCGCGGCGGGCCTGGCCGACGCCCTGCGGCGGCGCCGCGGGCGGACGCGCGGGCGCACCCGGGAGCACTCGGAGGCCACCTCGCGGCACACGCCCCACGGCACCCCGGTGATCCCGCGCCAGCAGCGGAGCGGCCCCCAGGTGGAAGCCGTACGGCTCACGCCGGCGGAACGCGACGCGTTCGCCGTGCTGGTACGGCGCTTCAGCGAGGGGGACTGAGCCGCGGCCCCGCCCGCCGCCTCAGGAGACCTGCGCCGCCCGGCGCTCCATCGCCTCCCGCGCCGCGTCCTCGCTGACGTACACCTCGCACATGTGCCGCCCGTCCGGCGTGACCGTGTGCTCGACCTCCCACACGGACAGCTCCGCACCGTCGCCCAGCAGGAACGCGTGCTCGTAGAGCGAGAAGGACAGCCCCGCCCGTCCCGCGCGGGACGGGCGGCCGAAGGCCTGCGTGATCCGGTGCGCGCACGCCGTGGCCAGCAGCGCGGCCGTCTCGGCGCCCGGCCGGTCCGTGTTCTCCGCCCGGCGCAGTAAGCGCCGCGCGTGATCCGCGGAACCGTCCGGGACGTACACGTTCCGCAGCGCGGGAGGCGGCAACAGCTGCACCGTCACCGGCAGTTCGAAGTCCGGCGCGTCCGGCGGCAACGGCAGCCGGGCCGTGGCCGTCCGCAGTTCCTCCTCGTCCACGTACACCTCGTGCTGCGGCTCGTCCCCCGGCGCCGTGTTGTGCACGAGCTCCCAGAGGGTCAGCGCCGAACCGTCGGCGAGCAGCCAGGTGTGGCGGTACGTCTCCCGGTGCAGCCCCGCGCTGTGGTGCGCGGAGTGCAGCGAACCGTCGTACGCCAGCGCGCAGTCCAGTCGCCGGATCGCCTCGTCGGGCAGCTCGAAGGAGTTCAGGGCGCGGCCGAGGAGGCGCGCGAGGTGCTCCTCCGGAGACTCGGGCGAGTCGGGTGGTTCGTACGCTGCCGTCTCGTACGGAACGCTCAAGGTTTCTCCCGGCGTTGCTGCATGTCACCTTGTGGGTGCATACCGTAGCCCCTCGGGTGGAATCGTGTCCGGGAACCGAGGAAACGTATGGCGAAAAACGAACGGAGCGCGCGAGAAATTCCCGGCACCGCCCGGACGTACGTCAACTGCTTCTGAGCAAAAGGTACTTCGGCAGCCGGTGGCCGGCCCCTCCTTTCAGCGCCCGCCGTACAACTCCCCGTACGACGGCCACGAACCGCCCGGACCGTCCACCGGGCCGGCGGCGCGGACGGCCCGTACGATCGCGCGGGTCACCAGGTCCGCGCCCGCCGCGAGGATCTCGTTCAGGGCCAGGGGGTCCGCCGCGTCGAGCGGGCGGGCGCCCGTGGCCAGGGCGAAGACGGTGTCGCCGTCGCTGAGCAGATGCACCGGCCGCACGGCCCGCGCGATGCCGTCGTGCGCGGTGCCGGCCAGTTTCTGCGCCTGCGCCTTGGACAGGACGGCGTCGGTGGCGACCACCGCGAGCGTGGTGTTCAGCGGTGGAGCCGCGTTCCGCCCGGCCACCTCCGCGAGCCGCCGCAGCGCGGCCCCGTGCACCTCCGGCTCCGGATAACGCACCCGGCCCCGGAACAACTCCCCGTACAGCACCCCCGTCTCCGGATCCACCGCCGACCCCGCCGCGTTGGCCACCACCAGCGCGGCCACCGTGATGCCCGAGTCCAGCACCGCGCTCGCGGTGCCGACCCCGCCCTTCACCTGCCCGACCACCGCGCCCGTACCGGCGCCCACGCACCCCTGCGGCACCGGTGCTCCCGGACCGCTCGCCGCCGCGGCCTCGACCGCGGCCCGGCCGGTGGCCGCGTCCGGCCGGGCCCGGAAGTCACCGCCCCGCCCCAGGTCGAAGACGCAGGCGGCCGGCACCACCGGCACCACGTGCGCGGGATCCGGCCCGACGCGCACTCCGCGCCCCCGCTCCTCCAGCCAGGCCATCACCCCGGACGCCGCGTCGAGCCCGTACGCGCTGCCCCCGGTCAGCACGACCGCCTCGACCGTCCGCACCAGGTTGCGCGGATCGAGCGCGTCGGTCTCCTTCGTGCCGGGGCCACCGCCGCGCACGTCCACCGCGGCCACGGCCCCGCCCTCGGGCGCGAGCACGACCGTGGTGCCCGTGAGCCATCCGCCGCCGGCACGCGTCGCGTGTCCCACGCGCACGCCGGCCACATCCGTCAGAGCGTCAGCTGTCATGGGGCCAGTACTGCCCGGTCAGGGGCGGCCGTACCCTGGGCACATGAGCACCGACCCCGATCCCCGCCCGAGCGGGCCCACGCCGGCGCTGGTCTTCGACGACCCGCTGGACCAGCAGTCCTCGGACGACACGGACCGCGGCTGGGGCGAGCGTCCGTCCGGCGACAGCGCGGCCGATCTCAAGCGCTTCCTCGACGAGAAGCCGCCCCACCACCTCTGACCCGGCGGAGCGCCTACCGCTCGTCCCGGCCCGTGCCGCGCTGCGCGACGAGGGTGTCGCGGATCTCCTTGAGCACCTCCAGCTCAGTGATCTCGACGACCTCGTGCGTGCCCTCCTTCGCCTTGCGGCGGGCCTCCACCCGGGCCAGGTACTTCGCCATGGGCAGCACCATCAGGAAGTAGACGACCGCCGCGGTGATCACGAACTGCAGCGTCGCCCCGAGGACCGAGCCCCACAGGATCCGCACGCCGGTCGCCGCGTCGCCGGCGCCCTCGCAGGGGCCCTTCAGGCACGAGCTGTAGCTGTCCAGGTTCTTGGTGCCGAAGGCGCCCACCAGCGGATTGATGACGCCCTTCACGACCGCGTTGACGATGTTGGTGAAGGCCGCGCCGATCACCACCGCCACGGCCAGATCGACGACGTTGCCCCGCATCAGGAAGGCCTTGAAGCCCTGCAGGACGCTCGTCTTCTCCTGGTGGCTCACTTCGAGGCCTCATTTCTCGTGCGTACGGTGCGGAAGAAAACGCTCCGCAACCTACGTCACCCCGGTGCCGGCCTGTCCAGCCGGGCCGCCCGGCGAAAGGGCCCCGCACGCGGACGAGGACCGGGGAAGCCCTGGTCACCACATCGTCACCGCCAGCCGTGCCGTGGCGCTCGCGCCGGCCAGGCCGGCCGCGGTGGAACGCGGCACCGACAGCACGACCAGCGCCCCGCCGTCGCCCGTCCCGTCCGCTCCGTCCGCCGGTTCCGGCACCTCGGTCACCCGCGCCCCGCGCGCGACCACACGGGCCTCGCCCCCGGACACCGTCTCCTCGGCGGCGATCACGTCCACCCGGTCGCCCGGCCGCAGCAGCCGTACCGTGGCCGCGTCGGCGATCCGCACCGCCGCCGTGACCACCGCGCCCGCGCCCCGCGCCCGTACGGCACGGTCTCCGGGGGACACCGAGGCGGAACGGGCCGCCGGGGCCCCGTCGGGACGGCCGCGGGACCGGTCCGCGTCCCGCGGCCCCGCCGCCACCAGCGCCGCCGCCGTGACCGCGAGGCCGAGCGCCATGGCCCGCCTCCGGTGCCGTACGAGCCCGGCAGGGAGGGGCAGGGCACCGCGCACCCGCACCGGGGCGAAGTGCGGCACCTCGCACGGGGGAGGGACCTCGAGGCCGGGCGGGTGGGGGAACGAGGCGTCGGGCGGGTGGGGGAACGAAGTGCCCGGCGGGTGGGGGAACGCGGTACCCGGCGGGCGGGGGAACGTGGTACCCGGCGGGCGCGGGACAGCGCGGGAGGGGGAGCGGAGCGAGGAGGGAAGACGGGACACGGGTACCACCACCTGCGACGAGGGACCGGCTTGCGACTCCCACGATGAGGCCTCGCGCCGCGCCCCGCCGGGCCCTGTGGACACACCACGGCCCTGTGGAGAACTCCTCCACCCGAACGGGACGCTCCACCCCCGCGAGTGGTTACGGCAGCGCAAACCCCGGGTCCATCCCGCCCAGCGCCGACGTGCACGGACAGTCCCGCTCCTCCGTCGCCGGCAACGCCGCCACCGCGTCGAAGAGCACGCCCCGCAGCCGGTCCACGTTGGCGGCGAACACCCGCAGCACCTCGTCGTGGGAGACGCCCTCACCGGTCTCGGCGCCGGCGTCCAGGTCGGTGACCAGGGTCAGGGAGGTGTAGCAGAGCTCCATCTCGCGGGCGAGCGCCGCCTCGGGGTGGCCGGTCATGCCCACCACCGACCAGCCCTGCGCCCGGTGCCACAGCGACTCGGAGCGGGTGGAGAAGCGCGGCCCCTCCACCACGACCAGCGTGCCGCCGTCCACCGGCTCCCAGTCCCGGCCCCGGGCCGCCTTCAGCGCGGCGGCCCGCCCGGTGGGGCAGTAGGGGTCGGCCAGCGACACGTGGACCACGTTCGGCACCGTGCCGTCGGGCAGCGGCAGCCCGTCGAAGTAGGTGCCCGCCCGGGACTTCGTACGGTCCACGAGCTGGTCCGGCACCAGCAGCGTGCCCGGTCCGTGCTCGGGCCGCAGGCCGCCGACCGCGCACGGCCCGAGGACCTGGCGCACGCCGACCGACCTCAGCGCCCACAGGTTGGCCCGGTAGTTGATGCGGTGCGGCGGCAGGTGGTGGCCCCGTCCGTGCCGGGGGAGGAAGGCGACCCGCCGGCCGGCCACCTCGCCGAGGAAGAGGGAGTCGCTGGGCGCCCCGTACGGGGTGTCCACCTGGACCTCGGTCACGTCGTCGAGGAAGGAGTAGAAACCGGAGCCGCCGATCACGCCGATCCCGGCCTTCGCCATGTTCGCCATGTCCCGCACCCTAACCGCACCCGGGGACGCCGAGGACCCCGTCGTCGGCGGACGACGGGGTTCCGTGAGGAAGCGGCCCTACGCGGCGGTGGTGCTGGTGGAGCTGCTCGAACCGGACGAGCTGGACGAGCTGGAGCTGGAACCCGAGTCCGAGGACGAGGAGGACGTCGAGGACGACGTGCTCGACGGCTTCGACGACGCCGGCGAGCTGCTCGACGAGGAGCCGCGGCTGTCGTTGCGGTAGAAGCCGGAGCCCTTGAAGACGATGCCCACCGCCGAGAACACCTTCTTCAGGCGGCCCTGGCAGTTGGGGCACTCGGTCAGCGCGTCGTCGGTGAACTTCTGCACCGCCTCGAGGCCCTCGCCGCACTCGGTGCACTGGTACTGGTAGGTCGGCACTTGTCTTCCTCCTGGCACTCTCACTCGATGAGTGCTAACGACGGTCCATCTTGACGTATTCCGCGGGTTCAGTCCACTGCGACGGACTCGCGGTGACCGACGCCACGTGCGACGGTGTGCCCGCGCGGGGGCGCGGCCAGCCGCGACCGCAGCGCCAGCAGCGTCGCGAGGGCCAGCACCGTACCGGCCATCGGGACCAGGAAGCCGGCGCCGCCCCACAGGCGGTCCTCCAGCTGTCCCGCGACCGTGACGGCCGCCGCCTGGCCGAGCGCGACGGCGCCGGTCAGCCAGGTGAAGGCCTCGGTGCGGGCACCCGCCGGGACCAGGTT
The DNA here is from genome assembly GCF_040646935.1 of Streptomyces sp. NPDC044984. Taxonomy (NCBI): domain Bacteria; kingdom Bacillati; phylum Actinomycetota; class Actinomycetes; order Kitasatosporales; family Streptomycetaceae; genus Streptomyces; species Streptomyces sp. NPDC044984. The sequence goes on along the minus strand of NZ_JBEZBE010000009.1, from coordinate 196,260 downwards.
CTCCACCAGTGTGTAGCCGGTGATCAGGGCCGGTGCGATGCACATGCCGACCAGGAGGCCGAGCCCGGCCAGCAGCAGTGCCGAGTGGGCGGTCCACAGGGCGGAGGCGGTCAGCGCGAGCGCCGTGTAGCCGATCACCAGGCGCCGCTGCGGGGCGGTCTTCCAGACGATCGCGCCGCAGGCGATGCCGGAGAGCATGTTGCCCGCGGCGAAGACGCCGTAGAGGACGCCGTTCAGTCCGGGCTCGCCGATCGACTCGGTGAACGCGGCCAGCGAGACCTGCATGCCGCCGAAGACGGAACCGATGCCCAGGAAGGTCACGATCAGCACGCGCACACCGGGGACGCGCAGTGCGGAGACGTGCTCCACGCGCGCGTGCCCGTCGCGGCCCGTCTCGGGCTGCGTGCCCTTCTGCGCGGCGAACAGCAGACCGCCGACCAGGGTCAGCGCGGCCTCGGTGAGCAGGCCCGCGGCCGGGTCGACGGCCGTGCACAGGGCCGTGGCCAGCAGCGGTCCGACGACGAAGGTGAACTCGTCGGTGACGGACTCGAAGGCCGCCGCGGTGGTCAGCAGCGGGGAGCCCTTGAGCCGCACGCCCCAGCGGGCCCGCACCATGGGCCCGATCTGCGGCACCGAGGCACCCGTGGGCACGGCGGCGGCGAACAGCGCCCACAGGGGCGCGTGGGTGAGCGCCAGCGCGGTGAGGGCCGCTCCGGCCGCCGTGTGGACGAGGACGCCGGGTACGAGGACGGCGCGCTGACCGTGGCGGTCGGCGAGACGGCCGCTGTAGGGGGCGAACAGCGCCATGGAGACGCCGGTGACGGCCGCGACGGCGCCGGCCGCGCCGTACGAGCCGGTGGTGTGCTGCACCAGCAGCACGATGGAGAGGGTGAGCATCGCGAACGGCTGGCGTGCCGCGAAGCCGGGGAGCAGGAACGTCCACGCGCCGCGCGTGCGCAGCAGCCGGCCGTATCCCGGTCGGGAGGTGGCCGCCGAGTCCTTCGACGTGGTGACCGTGGATGCCACGGCCCGTGCCTTTCCGCCACCTGGTAGCGGCCCGCGCGGGTCGTGCGGGGGCGCCGAGAGCTGTCCTCTTGCGCTGACTGCGGTAGATACCGGCGCCACAGCTCAGGGCGTTCCGGCCGCCATACGGTCGCGCCAGCTCTGCGTCAGGCAGAGTTGGTTCGATCTGGGGGTCGCCTGCATCGTACAGGGATCACCTGCGGCCCGCTGTGAAGCCGGGCACGCCGTCAGCGATCCACCGGCGTCCCGCCTGGGATCCGCCGACGCCCCGTCCCCGGTCCGCCGACGCCCCGTCTCCGGTCCGCCGACGCCCCGTCCCCGGTCCGTCAGTGTCCCGTCCCCGGTCCGTCGCCGCCCAGCCAGCCGGCCAGCTTGCCGCCCCGGCCGACCGCGCGCAGGCGCCGTTCGGCGGCGTCCCGTACCGGGTCCGTGGCGACGACGAGCAGTTCGTCCCCGCGGCGCAGCACCGTCGACGGCAGCGGCACGAACGAGTTCCCCTCGCGCACGACGAGGGTGACGGCGGCCCCGGCCGGCAGCCGCAGCTCGGCGACCTCCACGCCGTGCATCCTCGACCCGGCCGGGATGGCGACCGACAGCAGGTGTCCGCGCAGCCGCTCCAGGGGCGCCGACTCGATGCCGAGGTCGGCGGCGGAGTCCCCGCCCAGGTGCAGCTTGCGGGCCAGCCAGGGCAGGGTCGGCCCCTGGACGAGGGTGTAGACGACGACCAGGACGAAGACGATGTTGAAGATCCGCTCGCTCCCGGCGACACCCTGCACCATCGGGATCGTCGCCAGGATGATGGGCACGGCGCCGCGCAGTCCCGCCCATGACATCAGCGTCTGCTCCTGCCAGGCCACCCGGAACGGCAGCAGGCAGACGACGACGCTCAGCGGGCGGGCCACCATGGTGAGCGCCAGTCCGATGACCAGCGCGGGCACGATGTCGTCGCCCAGCTCGTGCGGGGTGACGAGCAGGCCGAGCAGGACGAACATGCCGATCTGGGCGATCCAGCCGAGCCCCTCGGCGAAGCCGCGCGTGGCGGGCCAGTGCGGCAGCTTGGCGTTGCCCAGCACCATCGAGGCGAGGTAGACGGCGAGGAAGCCGCTGCCGTGGGCGATCGCGCCGAACGCGTAGGCGGCGACCGCGATGGCCATGACGGCGATCGGGTAGAGGCCGGAGGCGGGCAGCGCCACGTGCCGCAGTCCCCAGGCGCCCAGCCAGCCCACCGCGAACCCGATGGCGGCGCCGATGGCCAGTTCCAGCACTATCTCGCCGACCAGGACGTACCAGTGCTCGACCGGTCCGGCCGAGGAGAAGGCGACGACCAGGATGACGACGGGCGCGTCGTTGAAGCCGGACTCCGCCTCCAGTGTGCCCGTCACCCGCGCGGGGAGCGGTATTTTCCGCAGCACCGAGAAGACGGCCGCCGCGTCGGTCGAGGAGACCACCGCGCCGATGATCAGCGACTGCCGCCATTCCAGCCCGACCAGGAAGTGCGCGGCCGACGCCGTGACGCCGACGCTCACCGCGACGCCGGCCAGCGCGAGCGCGGAGGCGGCGGGCAGGATCGGTCTCACCTCCGTCCACTTCGTGCCCAGACCGCCCTCGGCCAGGATCACGACCAGGGCCGCGTATCCGATGACCTGGGTCAGCTCGGCGTTGTCGAAGTGGATGTCGCCGATGCCGTCCTGGCCCATGGCGATGCCGATGCCCAGGTAGACGAGCAGGCTGGGGAGCCCGCTGCGCGAGGAGATCCGGACCGCTGCGACGGCGACGAGCAGGACGATCGAGCAGACGAGCAGGAGCTGGTTGAGGTGGTGGACAGTCAGCGGCCGTTCCCTTCCCTGACTCAGGCGCACCCGCGCGTGAGCTCACGTACATCGCATGCGATCCACCGCTTCCGCGGCAAACTACTTCGTTACCTTACCTAACTCTTGACGCGTTCTTGACGCTCGAGAGGGCAAGATCGAACGTCCGTCCGGGCTGGTTCCCCACTCCGCGTCAAGTGCCGCGGGGCCCTGCGCCTATCGTTGCTCCAGCGCTCAGTTAAAAGCACAGCCCGACCTGCCGCTCGCGTTAGGACAGCAAGGACAGCGATGCCCACCGACACCACCGCCTCCACGGGCCAGCAACCCGGCAAGTCCGGCAGGAAGAAGGGGCGCAGAGCCCGACTGATCGTGCTCGTCCTGGTGCTGGCCCTGATCGGCGGTGTCGCCTACGGGGGGTACTGGTCCGTCAGCACCGTGCGCGCCTCCTTCCCGCAGACCAAGGGCTCGATCACCCTCCAGGGCCTGACGGGAACCGTCGACGTCAAGCGGGACGGCTACGGCATCCCGCAGATCTACGCCTCCTCCGACGAGGACCTGTTCATGGCGCAGGGCTACGTCCAGGCGCAGGACCGGTTCTACGAGATGGACGTGCGCCGGCACATGACCGCCGGGCGTCTGTCGGAGATGTTCGGCGAGAGCCAGATCGACAACGACGAGTTCCTGCGCACCCTGGGCTGGGACCGGGTCGCCAAGGAGGAGTACGACAAGAAGCTCTCCCCCGCCACGAAGAAGTACCTCCAGGCGTACGCCAAGGGGGTCAACGCCTATCTGGAGGGCAAGGAGGGCAAGGAGATCTCCCTGGAGTACGCGGCCCTCGGCTTCGAGAACGACTACAAGCCGGGGGAGTGGACCCCGGTCGACTCCGTGGCCTGGCTGAAGGCGATGGCCTGGGACCTGCGCGGCAACATGCAGGACGAGATCGACCGCGCGCTGATGACCAGCCGCCTCGGCCCGAAGCAGATCGCCGACCTGTACCCGGCGTACCCGTACAGCCGGAACAAGCCGGTGGTCCAGGAGGGCCAGTACGACCAGCTCACCGGAGCGTACGAGCAGGGTGAGAGCACGGACGGCACGGGCACCGGTACCGGTATCGGCACGGAGACCGGTACCGGCACAGGGACCGGTACCGGCACCGGGACCGGCACCGGCACCGGGACCGGCACAGGGACTGAGACCGGTACAGGGACTGGGACCGGTACAGGGACTGGGACCGGCACCGGCACCGGCGGTTCCTCCCTGGAGAGCCAGCTGACCGGCCTCCAGGAGGTCCTGGAGGACCTCCCCACCGCCGTCGGCGTCAACGGCGACGGCATCGGCTCCAACTCCTGGGTGGTCGCGGGCGAGCACACCATCACCGGCAAGCCCCTGCTCGCCAACGACCCGCACCTGTCGGCCTCGCTGCCGTCCGTCTGGTACCAGATGGGCCTGCACTGCCGAGACGTCTCCGCCGAGTGCCAGTACGACGTCACCGGCTACACCTTCGCGGGCATGCCGGGCGTGATAATCGGCCACAACCAGGACATCGCCTGGGGCCTGACCAACTCCGGCGTCGACGTCACCGACCTCTACCTGGAGAAGATCACCGGCGACGGCTACCAGTACGACGGCAAGGTGGTGCCGTTCAAGACCCGCGAGGAGACCATCGAGGTCGCCGGCGGCAAGGCGCAGAAGATCGTCGTCCGCGAGACCAACAACGGCCCGCTGCTCTCCGACCGTTCCGACGACCTGGTGAAGACCGGCAGGAAGGCCACCGTCGACAGCGCCGCTCCCGACCGGGGCGACGGCTACGGCGTCGCGCTGCGCTGGACCGCCCTGGACGCCGGCCGCACCATGGACTCCATCTTCGCGATGAACCGCGCGAAGGACTGGGACGACTTCCGCGAGGCGGCCACCCTGTTCGAGGTGCCCTCGCAGAACCTGATCTACGCGGACACCGAGGGCAGCATCGGCTACACGCTCCCCGGGAAGATCCCCACCCGCGCGGAGAAGCACGACGGCTCCGTCCCCGCCCCCGGCTGGGACTCCGACTACGAGTGGGCCGGCTGGATCGAGCAGGACGCGCTGCCCTACGAGTACAACCCGGACCGCGGCTACATCGTCACCGCCAACCAGGCCGTCGTCGGCGAGGAGTACCCGTACACGCTGACCACCGACTGGGGTTACGGTGCCCGCAGCCAGCGGATCACCGAACTGATCAAGTCGAAGATCAAGGACGGCGGCAAGATCTCCACCGACGACATGCGGCAGATGCAGCTCGACAACTCCAGCTCCATCGCCAAGCTGCTGGTGCCGCACCTGCTCAAGATCGACACCGAGGACGCGGACGTCCGCGAGGCGCAGAAGCTGCTGGAGGGCTGGGACTACACCCAGGACGCCGACTCGGCGGCGGCCGCCTACTTCAACTCCGTGTGGCGCAACATCCTCAAGCTCGCCTTCGGCCACAAGCTGCCCAAGGAGCTGCGGGTCAAGGGCCAGTGCCTGTGGGTCGACCCGGTCAACACCACCGGGCCCGCCGACGAGGCGGGCAAGGTCCGCGAGTGCGGTCAGCGCGACGCCGACCAGGCACAGCCCGACGGCGGCGACCGCTGGTTCGAGGTGGTCCGCAAGCTGATGGACAAGGAGGACAGCGACTGGTGGAAGACCCCCAGGTCGGGCACCCGCCCCGACGCGGACAACCGTGACGAGCTGTTCAAGCGCGCCCTGATCGACGCCCGCTGGGAGCTGACCGCCAAGCTCGGCAAGGACATCGACACCTGGAGCTGGGGCCGGCTGCACCGCCTGTTCCTGAACAACCAGACCCTCGGCACCGAGGGCCCGGGCTTCCTGCAGTACCTCCTCAACCGCGGCCCGTGGAAGCTCGGCGGCGGCGAGGCCACCGTCAACGCGACCGGCTGGAACGCCGCCGGCGGCTACGACGTCGTATGGGTGCCATCCATGCGGATGGTGGTCAACCTCGGCGACCTCGACAAGTCCCGCTGGATCAACCTCACCGGCGCCTCCGGGCACGCCTACAACTCCCACTACGTCGACCAGACGGACAAGTGGGCCGAGGGCGAGCTGCTGGAGTGGTCGTACTCGGAGAAGGCGGTCGAGGACAGCACCAGCGACACCCTGCTGCTGAAGCCCTGACCCCGGTCCCCGCCGTCGGAAGCGGCCTCCCGCGCGCCCGCGGGAGGCCGCTTCCGCGTGTGCGGGGTGAGGGCTCAGCCGAACCGCCGGCCGAACCGGCGCACCCCGGACGGCGTCACCACCGCGTGCACCGGCCGGTCGTGCGGCTCGACGGGGACGCGGTCGACGACCTCCGCGTCGTACAGCAGCACCACCAGCGACGGACGCGCGCCCGCGCGGTCCAGCCGGGCGAGGACCCGGTCGTAGGAGCCGCCGCCGCGGCCCAGGCGCATTCCGCGCGTGTCGGCGGCCAGGCCCGGCAGCAGGACGACGTCCGCCTCCGTGACGGCGTCCGGTCCGAGACGCGGCCCCGCGGGCTCGAGGAGCGCCATGCGCGCGCCGTGTCGCACGCGAACGAGCGAACCCTCACCCTCGTACGTTCCCCAGTCCAGGTCGTTGTCGGGCAGCAGCACGGGCAGGATCACGCGTGCGCCCCGCGTGCGCAGCGCATCGAGCAGCGCGAGTGTGCCGGGTTCGCTCCCCACGGAGACGTACGCCGCGACCGTGCGCGCGTGCGCCAGTTTAGGCAGTCCGAGTGCCTGTCCGGCCAGCGCGACCGCGGATTCCCGCACGTCATCCGCCGTCAACCCGTTCCTCGCCGCGAGGACCTCCCGGCGCCATGCCCGCTTGTCAGGCTCGTTCGCGTCCTCTTCGTGTCTCAAGTCTGTTCCTGTACCGTTCTAATATGCTCATATGAGCGGTAATTGACCGGAGTCTCAGATTCCCTGCAAAGGGGCCCGATATGGTGTCGGGCATGTCTCAGTCACACCCTCGGATCAGCAAGGCTGTCATCCCCGCAGCCGGCCTCGGTACCCGGTTCCTGCCGGCCACCAAGGCCACTCCCAAGGAGATGCTGCCGGTCGTCGACAAGCCGGCGATCCAGTACGTGGTCGAAGAGGCCGTCTCCGCCGGTCTCGACGACGTCCTCATGGTGACGGGCCGCAACAAGCGCCCCCTGGAGGACCATTTCGACCGCAATTACGAGCTGGAGTCCGCCCTCCAGAAGAAGGGCGACGCCGGCCGCCTCGCCAAGGTCCAGGAGTCCAGCGACCTCGCCACCATGCACTACGTCCGCCAGGGCGACCCCAAGGGCCTCGGTCACGCCGTGCTGTGCGCCGCCCCGCACGTCGGTGACGAGCCCTTCGCCGTCCTCCTCGGCGACGACCTGATCGACCCGCGCGACCCCCTGCTCCAGCGCATGATCGACGTCCAGCAGCAGCACGGCGGCAGCGTCGTCGCGCTCATGGAGGTGGCCCCCGAGCAGATCCACCTCTACGGCTCCGCCGCCGTCGAGACCACCGCGGACGCCGACGTCGTCAAGGTCACCGGCCTGGTCGAGAAGCCCGCCCCCGAGGACGCGCCGTCCAACTACGCCATCATCGGCCGCTACGTCCTCGACCCGGCCGTGTTCGACATACTGCGCAAGACCGAGCCCGGCCGCGGCGGCGAGATCCAGCTCACCGACGCCCTCCAGCAGCTCGCCACGGACGAGCAGGTCGGCGGCCCGGTGCACGGCGTCGTCTTCAAGGGCCGCCGCTATGACACCGGCGACCGCGGCGACTACCTGCGTGCCATTGTCCGACTCGCGTGCGAACGTGAGGACCTGGGCCCGGACTTCCGGACCTGGCTCCAGCGATACGTCACCGAGGAGATGCAGCAACGTTGAGCACCGCCGCGCCCCGCACCGCAGGCCCTGACCACCTCTGGTCGGTGGACGAGCACCTGGACGACATCCTCGCGACCGTCCGGCCCCTCGAACCCATCGAGCTCCAGCTCCTCGACGCCCAGGGCTGCGTCCTGGTCGAGGACGTCACGGTGCCGGTCTCCCTGCCCCCGTTCGACAACAGCTCCATGGACGGGTACGCGGTGCGGGTCGCGGACGTCGCGGGCGCGAGCGAGCGGTACCCGGCGGCCCTCGAGGTCGTCGGGGACGTCGCCGCCGGCGCGGCCGGCCTCCTCCACGTCGGCCCCGGCCAGGCCGCCCGCATCATGACCGGCGCCCCGCTCCCGCCCGGCGCCGAGACCGTCGTCCCCGTCGAGTGGACCGACGGCGGGCTCGGCGAGGGCCCGGCCACCGGGATGCGCGCCCGCAGCCTCGCCCCCGAGGGCGCCACCGGGCAGGTGCACGTGTACCGCCCGGCCGGGGCACGCGCGCACGTGCGCGCCGAGGGCAGCGACGTCAGGGCCGGTGACCGCGCCCTGGCGGCCGGCACCGTCCTCGGCCCGCCGCAGATCTCCCTGCTGGCCGCCATCGGCCGCGGCACGGTCCGGGTGCGCCCGCGCCCGCGCGTGGTGGTGCTCTCCACCGGCAGCGAACTCGTCCAGCCCGACGGGGAACTGCGCCCGGGCCAGATCTACGACTCCAACAGCTTCGCCCTCACCGCCGCCGCGCGGGACGCCGGCGCGATCGCCTACCGCGTGGGCGCCGTCGCCGACGACGCCGCGACCCTGCGGGACACCATCGAGGACCAGCTGGTCCGCGCCGACCTGGTGGTCACCACCGGTGGCGTGAGCGTCGGGGCGTACGACGTCGTCAAGGAGGCGCTGTCGTACACGGCGGACGAGGACGAGCCCGGCAGCGGTGTCGAGTTCCGCAAGCTCGCCATGCAGCCGGGCAAACCCCAGGGCTTCGGCTCCATCGGCCCCGACCACACCCCGCTCCTCGCCCTGCCCGGCAACCCGGTCTCCAGTTACGTCTCCTTCGAGCTGTTCGTCCGTCCCGCCATCCGCACCCTGATGGGCCTGACGGACGTCCACCGGCCGAGGGTGCGCGCGAAGCTCACCGCGGACCGGGCGCTGACCTCGCCGGGGGGCCGCCGCCAGTTCCTGCGCGGCCGGTACGCCGACGGCACCGTGACGCCCGTCGGCGGCGCCGGCTCCCACCTCGTGGCGGCCCTCGCACAGGCCGACGCGCTGATCGTCGTTCCCGAGGACGCCGAGTCCGTCGCGCCCGGCACCGAGGTCGAGGTGGTCCTGCTCGGCTGAGCGCGACCGGTTGGCGGTACCGTGTCGCGCACAGCAGGCCCGTGCGCCGCACCGCGACGGGCCAGGACCGGGAGCGCCACACGATCATGACCGTGCCTTCCCGGGGGGAGACCCCCGGACCCTCCGAATCCTCCGGACCCGCCGAGCGGTCCCGTCTGACCCACCTCGACGCGGCGGGCGCCGCCCGCATGGTCGACGTGTCCGGCAAGGACGTCACCGCGCGCACCGCGCGGGCCACCGGCCGCGTCCTCGTCTCACCGCGCGTGATCGAGCTGCTGCGCGGCGAGGGCGTCCCCAAGGGCGACGCGCTGGCCACCGCGCGCATCGCGGGCATCATGGGCGCCAAACGCACCCCCGATCTGATCCCGCTGTGCCACCCGCTGTCGGTGTCCGGTGTGAAACTGGACCTGTCGGTCGCGGACGACGCCGTGGAGATCGCGGCGACCGTGAGGACGACGGACCGCACGGGCGTCGAGATGGAGGCGCTCACCGCGGTGTCGGTCGCCGCGCTCACCGTGATCGACATGGTCAAGGCGGTCGACAAGGAGGCGGTCATCACGGACGTGCGGGTCGAGGAGAAGACGGGCGGCAAGTCGGGCGACTGGAGCCGGGCATGACACTCGACACGACCGCCGGCGGCGCGCTGCTCGCCCCGTACAGCGCGCTCGTGGTCACGGCCTCCAACCGGGCCGCCGCCGGCGTCTACGAGGACAAGGGCGGCCCGCTGGTCGCGGAGGGACTGCGGCGCTTCGGGTTCGCGGTCGACGGTCCCCAGGTGGTCCCCGACGGCGACCCCGTGGAGGCGGTTCTCCGCGCGGGCGTCGACGCCGCCTACGACGTCATCGTCACCACCGGCGGCACCGGCGTCTCACCCACCGACCGCACCCCCGAGGCGACCCGCCGGGTCATCGACCACGAGGTCCCCGGCATCGCGGAGGCCATCCGGGCGTACGGCCGGGACAAGGTGCCCACGGCGGCGCTCTCCCGGGGCCTCGCGGGAGTCGCGGGCGGCCGGACGCTGATCGTCAACCTGCCGGGGTCCAGCGGCGGGGTGAAGGACGGTCTCGCCGTCCTGGAGCCGCTGCTGAAGCACGCCGTGGACCAGCTGCGCGGCGGGGACCACCCGAGGCCGGACGCCACCGGCGGGGGTGCGAGCTGAACAGCCCACACTGGCCGGTCGAGCTGATGGACGGCGACATCGTCCTCCGGCCGATAAAGCTGCGCGACCAGAAGGCCTGGCGTGAGATCAACCGGCGCAACCGCGACTGGCTGCGGCCCTGGGAGGCGACGATCCCGCCGCCCACGCCCAGCGGCCCGGTCACCCACCGGCCGACGTACCGTCAGATGGTCCGCCACCTGAGGTCGGAGGCGAACGCGGGCCGGATGCTGCCGTTCGTCATCGAGTACCAGGGCCGTCTCGTCGGCCAGTTGACGGTCGCCGGGATCACCTGGGGCTCGATGTGCTCGGGTCACATCGGCTACTGGGTGGACGAGGCGGTGGCCGGCCGCGGAGTGGTGCCGACGGCCGTGGCGATGGTCGTGGACCACTGTTTCCGCACCGTCGGACTGCACCGCATCGAGGTCTGCATTCGCCCCGAGAACGGGCCGAGCCGCAGGGTGGTGGAGAAACTCGGATTCCGCGAGGAGGGGCTGCGGCCCCGATATCTCCACATCGACGGGGCCTGGCGCGACCATCTCGTCTTCGCGCTCACGGCGGAAGAGGTGCCCGACGGTTTGCTCGCCCGGTGGCGCCGGGCACGCTCCGGGGGGCGGTCCGGCCACGAGCGGCGTAATCCGGGAATCCCGCACGGTCCCGGAAATTGAATAAACGTTCGAATTTGAGCGAGGGGTGACCGCCTTCCGGCGCGGAATTCCCGGTTCGGGTCGTCCCCCGATCGCGTCGGTCACAAGAAAAGTTCGAAATATCAGCCAGATCGTGCGACACACCGGTCCAATTGGCGGATGGCCCCGTGCAAACCCCTCTACCGTGTGAGACGTGAGCAGCAGCGGCCTCATCTACGCAGTCATCGTCGGGGCCTGGGCCGCCTACTTGGTGCCGATGTGGCTCCGTAGGCAGGACGAGCTGAACGAGGCCCGTCCGACGGAACGCTTCAGCACCGCCATCCGATTGCTGTCCGGACGGGCGGGCATGGAGCGCCGGTACGCCAAGGACCTGCGGGCGCGCTCCTCCGAGGAGGGGGAGCAGGGCGTCCACGACCCGGATGCGATCACCGACTCGGTGGACGTCCGGGCCTTCGCCGTGTCCCAGACCCGTCCGCAGACCCAGGCACCCGTACCGTCACTCCCCGCGGAGCAGCCGGAACCGGCACCCGGCCGGCCCCCGCGCGAAGGCGCGGAACGGCGGGCGCCCGAACCGGCCGCCGCGCGGGCGCGCGTCCCGGCCGCCCGCCGCGGACCGGACGCCCAGCGGGCCCGGGCGGCGCAGGCCGCCGCCGCGCGCGCCCAGCGCTCGAAGGCGCTCGCCCGCCGCCGGCGCACCACCACGATGCTCTTCGCCGCCTTCACGCTCGGCGCGATCGTCGCGGCGGTCGGCGGGCTCGCGTTCCTGTGGGCGCCCGGTGTACCGGCCGTGCTGCTGAGTGCGTACATCGCGTATCTGCGCTCCCAGGAGCGCCGCCGCTTCGCCTACCAGATGGACCGCCGCCAGGCCGAGGTCGCGGCGCAGCGGCTGCGCGAGCGGGAGCGCCAGCCGCGCCGCCGCCCGTCCGTCGAGGACGCCGACCCCGACGAACCGGAGGGGCCGGAAGCGGGAGTCGACGTCGACCCGGGGCTGACCGCGCTCGCCGCGGACCGGCGCGCGCTCGTCGAGCAGACCGACCACGCCGAGTGGGTCGACCAGCAGCGCGAGCGGCAGCGGCGGCCCGGCCAGGGCGGCGACAGCTGGGACCCGGTCCCGGTACCGCTCCCGACGTACGTGACCGCCCCGGTCGCCCCCCGCGCCACGGGCGACGTGGACCTCGGTGCCCCGGCCACCTGGAGCTCGGCCCGCTCCAGCGCCGTACCGGCGGACGAGGCGCAGGGTCCGGCCGACGAAGCGGACCCGGACCCGGCCGCCCCCGCGGACGACCGCAGCGACGCCCGCCGGGCGGCCTCGGCCCGCCGCTCCCGCGAACGCGGCCGCACCCCCCTCTTCGACCAGTACGAGGACGGGGAGCGTCCGAAGGCCGCCAACGAGTAGCGCCGGGCCAACGGATTTCCGAGCACCCCGATCGGGATGCTAAAGTTTCACTCGTTGCAAGGGCCTGTGGCGCAGTCCGGTAGCGCACCTCGTTCGCATCGAGGGGGCCAGGGGTTCAAATCCCCTCAGGTCCACGCAGCTCGAAGCCCCGGTCGGTATCACCGACCGGGGCTTCGGCATGTGGTGCCAACGCTCTGCTCGTACCGAGTACTTCGACAGAACGCCCCCGGTCCGGGATCGGTCCGGGGGCGTGCTCTCGGTGGGCCGTCGGGTCAGGCGACCGTCCACTTCTGGTTGGCGGCGCCGGTGCACGTCCAGATCTGCAAGGGTGTGCCGTCGGAGGAGGAGCCGCCCTTGGCGTCCAGGCACTTGTCCGCGCCGATGTTGGTCAGGTCGCGGGCGGAGGTGTAGGTCCACTGCTGGGCCTTGGTGCCGTTGCAGGTGTGGAGCTGCACGGGCGTCCCGTCCGCGGTGGAGGCGCCGCGGACGTCGAGGCACTTGCCGAGGGCGCGTACGGTGCCGTCGCTCCCCAGGGTCCACTTCTGCGCGTCGACGCCGGTGCAGTCGTGCAGCTGGATCGGGGTCCCGTCCGCGGGCGAGGCGCCGGCGACGTCGACGCACATGTCGCCGATGCCCTTGACGGCGCCGGTGCGGACGGTGCCGCCGTCCCCGGAGGAGCCGCCGGAGGCGGAGACGCGTACGTAGTCGATGGTCATCGTCTGCGGGAACGCGGTGCCGGCGTTCGGGCTGCCGGGCCAGTCGCCGCCGACGGCGAGGTTGAGGATGAGGAAGAACGGGTGGTCGTAGACCCACTTCTTGCCGCCCAGGTCGGCCGGGGTGCGGGTCTGGTAGGCCCGCCCGTCGACGGACCAGGTGATCTTCTCGGGGCTCCAGTCGACCGCGAAGACGTGGAATCCGTCGGCGAAGGACGCGCCGCCCGGGAGCGTGTACGCGGCGCCGATGCCGCCGCCACCGGAGTAGCCGGGGCCGTGGACGGTGCCGTGGACGACGCCGGGTTCGTAACCGACGTTCTCCATGATGTCGATCTCACCGCTGCCCGGCCATCCGACCGTGCCCAGGTCGTCACCGAGCATCCAGAACGCGGGCCACATGCCCTGACCGCGGGGCACCTTGATGCGCGCCTCGAAGTGACCGTAGGCCTGGGTGAAGGTCTTGGCGGTGTTGAGGCGGGCGGAGGTGTACTGGCAGGGGCCGTACCAGCACTGGAGCCCGGTGTCGGTGTTCTTGCGGGCGGTGATGACGAGGTTGCCGTTGCCGTCGAGGGCGGCGTTGTCCCTGCTGTCGCGGTAGTACTGCAGCTCGTGGTTGCCGTTGCCGCTGCCGCCGGTCTCCAGTGTCCACTTGCCGGGGTCCGGGGCGCTGCCGGCCGGGCCGTTGAACTCGTCGGACCAGGTCAGCGCGGTGGTGGCGGCGTCCGCCCGGTCGGCGGACGGTCCTGTGGTGAGGAAGGCGAAGGCGGCGACGACCGCGGTGGAGACCAGCAGGACGAGCCCGCCGAGCGACCACCGGCGTGCGCGGTGAGCGGCCATGACTGAACACACCTTGTCTGTGGGGAAGTTGCGTGGGGGAGCCCCGATGCTACGGACGATTGACGGTGCAACCAACTGCCCGGTTTGCGTCTCAACCAGCTCTGAGCTGGGGTTACTTACCGTCATAAGGCCTGCGTCTGATCGCTTAATGAGCGTTTAAGGGCGACTTAAGCGGGCGGAGGGGGAACGGGCCGACGGTGACCCGAGCCGGCAGGCCTTCTGCGTGATCCGTGAAGTGGGATGATCCCGTCCAAGGGGGGCGGCTGAACGCTTCTCGGGGGACCGCACGGGCGCGAACGGATGGCGGGGGAACGAGGGCCGCGTGGAACGCGTCGGACCGTATGCCGTCGAGCGCACACTCGGCGAGGGCGGCATGGGGGCCGTGTACCTGGCCCGGTCGCGCGGAGGGCGTGCCGTCGCCGTGAAGGTCGCGCGGGGCGAGCTCACCGCCGACCCCGACTTCCGCGCCCGGTTCCGTGCCGAGGTGACCGCGGCGCGCGCCGTCGGCGGCTTCCACACGGCGCCGGTCGTCGACGCGGACCCGGACGCGAACCCGCCCTGGCCGGCGACGGCGTACGTGCCGGGGTCGACGCTCGCCGAGCGCATCCGGTCCCAGGGCCCCATGGACGCAGGGGGACTGAAGGCGCTCGGCGCGGCGCTCGCGGAGGCCCTGGAAGCCCCATCCACGACTGCGGTCTGGTCCACTGCGACCTGAAGCCCGGCAACATCGTCATGGCCGAGGAGATGCAGTGAGCTATAGCGTCGGTCGTGTAAAGCCCCGGCGAGGTGGCCGGACCTCCCGGGGCGCGGCCAGCGCTGAATCGGAGGCGGCCATGTCTCGCGGCCGGCCGACGAGACGGAGGCGCGGCAGTTGGCCGTCGGCCTGGGGATGCTCGGCCGCGCTCGACGGGTGCTGGACGATCCCCTGTCCCCGAACGTCGAGGTGCGTTACACCGCCGTCCGGCTCACCGAGTGCCTGGCCGACGCACTGCGCGTCGCAGAGTCCCGGGGCCGACGCCTGCCCTCGCCGGACGCGCATGACACTGAAAGCGCCGTCAGCGGTGGTACCGGGGACCGTGCCCCGGGGGTGCGCTCATGAGTCCCCGGGCTGTGCGGTGGGCAGGTGACGAGCAGTCGGCTTTTACCGTCGTCTGGACGTGAGCACGCTACACAGCAGGAGGAGCGGAAACGGGCGTGGCCGCCGACCAGAATGCAGAGCGGACGTTCGGGTCCGGAATGGGACCCCTCACGCAGACAGAGGACTTGGTCACGCAAGGGACGGCCGCCTCGAAGAAAGCTTGACCACATCCACCGATGAGCACCGGCCAAGAGGCACATACTCCCTGAAAAGTGAGAGCACTTCGGCCTCTGGTGTGCGTACGCCGCTCATATGAGTACGTGAGTTGCATTCACCTGCCGGGTGCTCACGCTTCCAGCAGGACTGGTGTCATGAGCCCCCGCGAGATCGCGTCCCACCGGGTGGCGCAGCCGGTCCCGTACGTGGAAGGCACGGTTCGTCGTAAGAGCTTGAGGAACCCGGACAGTGACCGACGAGCCGAGGTTCGAGGCGAGCAGTCGGCATTTTACTGCTGGCTGGGCGCGAGCCCGTTATACAGGAGGAGGAGCGGAAACGGGCGTGGCTGCCGACCAGAATTCGGAGCGGGCGTTCGGATCCGGGAGGATTGCGCGGATCTCGTCAACTTCCCTCGGAGGGCGTGTCTGGGTCGTCGCGGAACCCGAGAGAACGGATGTCAACGTCATGAGTGCGGCTGTGGTGCGTACCCTGCTCAAGGGTTGCCTCGGTTCTTCCATCGGGGACAACGTCAGCCGCACATCGTCCGCGGCTGCTTCGGTGGTCCGCACGTGTGCTGTGTCCTGGACGAGAAACTCATGAGTTTCTGACCGATATCGCCACCAGTCCTTTATGGTGAGTGGGGTTCACTTGGATCGATAGCAGGCCGAAACGACTGTTACCTCGATGAGTGATGAGGCGTCGCCGTACTTGCTCTCGTCGAGCAGTCGCAGATCCACCGAGTATTCTTTCCCCTTGGACTCGGCGACGATTTGTGGGGTCTTCGCGGGACTGTCGTCCACGCCGTCCTTGACGATCTCCCAGCCGTCCCTGGGGAGGCGGTCACGAAGGCGGTCCATCGCCTCCGCCATGGCCGTCACGGGGACCTGATAGACGCTCCATGGGTGGCGTGCGCGGTAGACTTCCTCGTCCGATTCATAGTCCGTACATCGTACCGTCATGGCGCCGGCATCCGTCACCTTTCCCTTGAGGGCCATTATTTCAAGAATTCGACTGGATGCTTGCTCGACCTCTGTCTTGACGACTTCCCCGTCGCGCACCTGCATGTCGGTCGAGTCACCCCCTTGTGAGCATGCGGCCAGCAGTATGCAGGCTGCGGCTGTATACACAAAACTCATGATTTGCCTATTCAAGTTCAATCCTATGATATTTTCCGGTGATCGCGGCGGCCTGGTTGCGTAGGCTCAGGGATCCCTGATCCCAGAACCCGCCGTGTCCGTCCGAGTCACTCTTCATGACGTTCCCGCCGAACGATTCATCGGTGGGAATGACCAGATTGTCGCCGAGCCCCACGAGGCGACCGCCCTGGCGAACTACCTGGTCATCCCCAGGGCCGCCCATCACCCACACATGGTGCGCGCCTGCACCCAGGTCGGCCTCATAATCTGCCTGGACGCCGGGGCTACCAGCGAAGACATAGTCGGCAACGGCCTCAGGATCCTTCCAACTGCCGGACTGCGCCGAGACACCGACGACCGTGCTCCCGTAACTGTGCCCGATCACCGTGGTGTGGGCTGTGCTCCCGGAAGCGTTCTCATGGGCTTCCCTATTACCCTGGAGGAAGTCGTAGAGGCGCGGACCGCCCTCCTCCGCGTATTTGCCGCTACTTGCCTGCGGGACGATGCTGTCCGGAGCGTTGTAGTCGAGCCAGGTGATCGTGGAGACGTTCTGGCCAGGCGAAAGCTTGGTGCTCTCGGCCCACAGTCTCTCCGCGCGGCCGATGTCCCCATGATCTTCCCCTTCCCCGATTTTTCGAGGCCGGCGTGGGTGCCGGGCACATAGACAGCCACATGGTCCGCCTTGTCAGGATCACCGTTGGCGAGAACGACCCTTCCGTCACCCAGGCCCGCAGGGTCGAATCCAAGCAGATATGCCTTGGGCAGGCCTCCTGCACCAGTCCGGTCGAAACGGCCCTGAACGTGCTCCATGCCCTTGAGGGTCTGGTTCAGTTGCGCGTAGCGGTTCCCGTACTCCCTGTGCCAGTCCATCCACTCGTCGGTGTGCACCTTGGACGGGTACGGGCCTGAGGTGATCCACGCCCACTCGTTGGCAGGGGCCTTGGGGATCGAGTTCAGTTCCAGTTGAAGTTGTGCGCGTGTTTCGCTGAACACGATGCGGTTGGCTTCGTCCCGGACTGCGGACGGCAGCCCGTTGAGCCCACCTACGGCCCTCGGGTCGGCGGACATCCACGCAGCCTGTTCCTCGGGCCTGAGGGACTGCCACCATTCTGAGTTCTCCTGGGGGGTTCCGTCCTTGGGTGGCTGCGGGAGCGAGTCGAGGTACTTCTTGCCGGCCTCGCTCACGCCTTTCTTGCCGGCCTCGCTCACGCCCTTCGTGTCGGAGGAGGTGTCGGCCCAGTCCGTGTCGGAGACGGTGAGGTCGTCGTCCGCCTTCAGGGCCCGCAGCTTCGGTGCCCACTTCTCGTCGGCTTCCGTCGCGGCCTTGAGGGCGGCGGCGATCAGGTCGGCGCAGTCCTGTGCGAGGCGGTGGTTGGGGTTGGGGTCGGCCGCCTGGCGGCCGACCGCGGGGGCCGTGTCGTCCGTCAGTCCGCTCACCGTGCCGCCCGCGGGGGTCTTGCCGTCCTCGGACTTCTCCCCGCCCGCCGGGTAGGTGACCGAGCCGTCGGTGTTCACGGTGAGGTTCGCCGCCTTGGCGTTCTCAAGGGCGAGGTCGAGTTTCTTTCTGGCCGCTTCCAGCTCGTACGAGAACGCTTCGAGGGCGGTGCTGACGAGACCGCACTGGGTCTGGATGTAGTGGAAGTTCTGGCCGAGCAGCCTCATCTGCTTGTTCGCCGCTGTCGCGGCCTCGCCCTTCAGGCTGTTCTTCATGGCCACGGCAATCTGGTTCTCGACGCGGTCCTTGGCCTCACTCGCCATCTTCGCGGTGCTGCGGTAACCGTCGGCCGCTTCGGAGTACTCGGCCGGCTTGAGTGCTTTGAGCGTCGCGAGATCCATGGCGTCTCGTCACCGCCCCTTGGCCTGGCCGCCGACGGCCGGTGTGTCCGCGTACGTCACTTCAAGTGCGGTGACCTGGGCCTCGATCGACTTGTCCGTCTCGGACTGGTCCTTGCCCGCTTTCACCAGGAGGCCGGAGAGCTTTCCGCAGCGCCCGCTGACGTTCTTGACGTAGGTCTCCCAGAAGGCGTGGACGTCGTTCTGAGCCGCTGCGGTCAGACAGCCGGCGTCGCTGCCGAGGCCCGTCTGGCCGTCCTTCAGCTGCGCCGTCGCCTTGCCGATGTCCTCACGCAGCGAGCCGATGTCCGTACCGGCCTTCGTCCAGGCCGACCGGTTCGAGATGAGATCGGCAGCACCGCCGCCACCCCGGTCGGCGGGCAGCTGGTCGAGCTGCATCCGTGCGGTGTGCCGCTCGGCCGCTGCGGCCTTCAGCTGCTCCCATTCGTCCCACGCCATGCGTGGACCTCCCCCTGCCGTACGCCGCCGAGCTGATGCGAGCGTGCGATCGCCGTGCCGTCGTGATCGGTACGGACGGTAGCGGGTCGTCACCTTCCGCCTCCTCCGTATCGGCCACCAGGGCGTTTGAGTAGGCGTACTCAGACGGATCCGGTCACCGAGGGGGCGGGGTGCGGTGCCTGGCCCGGGGGCGGCCGAGCAGCGGATGCCGCGTCGTCCGGTACTCGGGTGGCCCTCGGTACTGTCGGAACGATCTATGAGTACGCGCGCTCATGATCGGGCGGAGGACCGGTCCCTACCGTGGCCCGCATGGAAACGCATCCGGTCCCCGCGAACCTCCCGGCCGTGAAGGAAACGGGGTGCTTCATCGGCTGCGCGGTCGCGCTGTTGCTCTTCCTCGTCCTGCTCGCCTGGGGCGCCTGGGCGCTGGACGAGTTCGAGAAGGGACTGGACGGGTCCGGGCAGTTGGAACAGACCGGGGCCTCCGGCGACAGGTGGGATCCGCTCGGCCCCGGTGCGACCGCCCGGTACGAGGACGGTCTGAAGGTCACGGTCGGTCCTCCGCGACGGGAGCCCGACGGCACGTACGGCTTGACGGTCACCTATGAGAACGACACCGACGAGGAGGTGTCGTTCGACGACGGGTGCGAGACGCTCGAGGTCCGGGAGGGCGAGCCCTCGGACGACGCCGTCGGCCACGACCTGACATGGCTGAACCGGAGGGAGTGCGACTCCGCCCTCGCCCGGCCCCTCGGCGTGGACGAGACGCGCAGCGTCCCGGTCCACGTCGAGCCGAGCGGACGGGGGGTCCCGGTCACCGTGGAGGTCGGCTGGCCCTACGGCACGTCTCGTGACGCGGCGTACTTCCTGCTCGGCCTGGACTGACCGGGTCGGCCGCTACAGCGTCTTCGCGTAGCAGCGGCTCTCCTCGTGGAAGCGGTAGTAGCCGAACTTCTCGCAGGGCTCGTAGCCGCTGGAGGCGTACAGGGCGATGGCCTCCGGCTGCTTCGTGCCGGTCTCCAGGACCATGCGGACGCGGCCGGCCGCGCGGGCGTCCTCCTCCAGGGCGGCCAGGACGCGGCGGGCCAGGCCCCGGCCGCGCATCTGCTCGATCACGTACATGCGCTTCAGCTCGGCGTCGCCGTCCCGGTTGCCCTCGCCGTTGGCGTCCTGGGCGCGCCAGCCGCCGGAGGCCACGGGGACGCCGGACTCGTCGTACGCGATCAGGTAGGTGCCGTTCGGGGGCCTGAAGTCCGCCGGGTCCATGGGGGTGGCGTCGCCGCCGTCGCCGTAGCGGACGTGGTACTCGGCCTGGACTTCGGCGTCCAGCTTCACGGCGTCGGGGTGGTCGTAGGGGACCCGGCGGATATCCATGCCGAATACCGTAAAACACGCCCGGACCTGGAGTGCCGTATCGTGCCCTGATGCTCACTGTGACCTCCGTCAACGTCAATGGACTGCGGGCCGCCGCCAAGAAGGGCTTCGTGGAGTGGCTGGCCGGGACCTCCGCCGATGTGCTGTGTCTGCAGGAGGTGCGGGCGGAGGCGAAGCAGCTGCCGGAGCAGGTGCGGGAGCCCGAGGGGTGGCATGTCGTGCACGCGCCCGCCGTCGCCAAGGGGCGCGCGGGGGTGTCCCTGTACTCCCGGCGTGAGCCCGAGCGCGTTCAGGTGGGGTTCGGGTCGGACGAGTTCGACGACAGCGGGCGGTACGTGGAGGTCGATCTGCCCGGTGTGACCGTCGCCTCCCTCTATCTGCCGTCCGGGGAGGTCGGGACCGAGCGGCAGGAGGAGAAGATCCGGTTCATGGACCAGTTCCTCGGCTATCTCCGAGGGCTGCGGGAGCGGGCCGCCGCGGGCGGGCGGGAGGTCGTCGTCTGCGGGGACTGGAACATCGCCCACGAGAAGACCGACCTGAAGAACTGGCGCGGGAACACCAAGAGCTCCGGGTTCCTGCCGGAGGAGCGGGAATGGCTGTCCCGGGTGCTCGATCCGGCGGACGGCGGGTACGTCGACGTCGTGCGGGCGCTGCATCCGGACGTGGACGGACCGTATTCGTGGTGGTCGTACCGGGGGCGGGCGTTCGACAACGACACCGGATGGAGGATCGACCTCGCCGTGGCGACGCCCGGGCTCGCGGGCCGCGCGGTCGAGGCGTACGTGGAGCGTGCCGCCACGCACGCCGAGCGCTGGTCGGACCACGCGCCGGTGACGGTGGTCTTCAAGGATGTCCCCGCCGGGGTGGGCTGACGTCGGCGTGCCGGGGACCGTACCGGAGCCGCCGGTGCGCGGGGCGGGGCACGGGCGGGGCCGGCCGGTGGATTGGCCCGTGATCCGGGCACCGGAATGAACTCCGCCGGGGGTCCTTCACGACCGTAGCGTCGTGGTCATGACGAACGAGAGCACCACCACCGACAGCGTCCGCGTCGACTTCGCCGAGGCGGCGCCCAAGGCGTTCAAGGCGCTCATCTCCTTCGACGCGGCGGCCCGCGAAGGCCTGGACCCGGCGCTCGTCGAGCTGGTCCAGATCCGGTCCTCGCAGCTCAACGGCTGTGCGTACTGCCTCCACATGCACACCTTTGACGCCCGCAAGGCGGGCGAGAGCGAGGAGCGGCTGCACATGGTCTCCGTGTGGCGGGAGGCGAGGAACTTCTTCACGGAGGCCGAGCAGGCCGCACTCGAACTCGCCGAAGCGGTCACCCTCGTCTCCGAGGGCGGGGTGCCCGACGCGGTCTACCGGCGTGCGGCCGCCCGGTTCGCCGATGACGAACTGGCCCGCCTGCTCGCCCTGATCCTCACCATCAACACCTGGAACCGCATTGCCCTGAGCACGGCCAAGGTACCGGGCACCGACCAGCGGGGAGCCCGCCGATGAGCACCGGTACGCGACCGGGTGCCGCCGGCGGGCCGCGGGAGGCCGGCCCGCGGATCGGCTCGGCCCCCGGCCTCACCGCCCAGGGCCGGTGACGGGTGGTGAGCGCGTACGCGGTGGGCTTCGGCGGGGCCCGCTGCACGATCGCCCTCGGCCTGGCCCCTTGTCGCGGGTCCGCCCGTCCTTCCCGCCCCCGCGGCCGTCAGTCCCCGACGGGCGGTGGGGGCAGGATGCGGCAGAGGGCGTCGAGTGCCGCTCCGAAAGCGTGGTCGGGGGGTGCGGCGTAGCCGACGACCAGGCCGTCCTGCGCGGGCATGGTGGCGGCCGGGTGCCGGAAGTCGGCCAGCCCGTCCACGGCGACGCGCTGCCAGGCCGCGGCCTTGGTCACCGACCGCTCGCTGCCGGGCGGAAGGCTCAGCACCGCGTGCAGCCCGGCGGCGATGCCGGTGGGCGCGATGTGCGGCGCCCGGCGGGCGAGAAGGCCGACCAGGCGGTCCCTGCGGTCCCGGTAGCGCTGCCGGGTCCGGCGGATGTGCCGGTCGTAGTGGCCCGACTCGATGAAATCGGCCAGGGTCAGCTGGTCCGTGACACCGGCCCACGCCTCGCGCTCGCCCTTGGCGCGCAGCACGGGCTCCACCAGGTGGTCCGGCAGCACCATCCACCCCAGCCTCAGCGCGGGGGAGAGGCTCTTGCTGAGCGAGCCGAGGTACACGACCCGCTGCGGATCGAGCCCCTGGAGGGCGCCCACCGGCTCCCGGTCGTAGCGGAACTCCCCGTCGTAGTCGTCCTCCAGCAGCACGCCCCCGCTCCCGCGCGCCCAGTCCACCGCGGCGGCCCGCCGCTCGGGGCGGAGCGGCCCCCCGGTGGGGAACTGGTGGGCGGGGGTGAGCAGCGCCGCCCGCACGGTCTTCAGCGCGAACAGCTCCGTGGTGCGCGCCCCGTGCTCGTCCAGCGTCAGGGGCACGGTCCGCACCCGCGCGGCCTCCAGGAGCGACCGGTGGAACGGCAGCCCGTAGGACTCCACGGCCAGGGGACCGCGCAGTGCCTTCCCCTCGAAGAGCAGCCTCAGGGCGTGCGCGAAACCGGAGCACACGACGATCGTCTCGGGGCTGGTGCGCACGCCCCGCACACGGGACAGGTACGCGGCGAGGGCGCGTCGCAGCTCGGGCCGGCCGCGGGGATCGCCGGGGCCGAACGCCTCGTTGGGTGCCGCGTTCAGTGCCCGTCGCGCGGCGGCCAGCCAGGCCGTACGGGGGAAGGAGGCGGCGTCCGGCAGGCCTTGCCGCAGATTGTGGGCGGGCGGCTCCGGGCGGGCCGGCACCGGCTTGGGCACGCGCGGGGAAGCGGCCGGCCTCGCCCTGGGCGCCACCCGGGTCCCCGACCCCTGGCGGGCGATCAGCCAGCCCTCGGCGACGAGTTCGGCGTAGGTCTCGGCGACGGTGTTGCGGGCCAGCCCGAGGTCGGCGGCGAGCGACCGGTAAGGAGGGAGCCGGGTGCCCGGTGCCAGCCGCCCCTCCGCTATCGCCTCGCGCAGCGCGCGACCGAGTACGGCGCGGCGACTGCCGCCCTTGGCGGTGTCCAGGTCCAAGTGGAGGTCGCTGCCGACGCGTTCGGCCGGATTGACCCATGAATCAGCCATGGGAATGCACCCTACGCGGGGTCTTTCGCGTACATAGCGTGGTGGTCACGAGGAACGGGGACCGGCGCGGGGCCGGGGCCGGAGACGGCCCGGGGCAACCCGTGCGGGTCCGCTCCTCGCCGTCGCACCGAACCGACCTGACCACGTCCGAGGAGAACCCCGTGAACGCGTCCACCCACCCCGTTCTCGTCCGTGCCGATTCCGCCGAGACGCTGCAGGACGGAGCCACCAGCCTCATCACCCTGCTCGCCGACTCCGATCGGACCCAGGGGGCGCTGACGGCCAACCGGGCCACCCTGCGCGAGGGTTCCCCGGGTGCTCCCGCGCACTTCCACACCAGGGCGACCGAGATGTTCTTCGTGCTCGGCGGCAGCCTGCGAGTGCTGCTCGGCGACCGGATCGTCACCCTGGAGCAGGGCGACTTCGTGACGGTGCCGCCGCGGCTGCCGCACGCCTTCGCCCCGGCCCGGGGCGAGGAGGCCGACGTCCTGGTCGCCTTCACCCCCGGTATGGACCGCTTCGACTACTACCGTCTGCTGGAGCGCGTGTACCGGGGGGAGGCCACCGTCGAGGACATCAAGGCCTGCTCCGAGCGGTACGACAACCACTACTGCGCCAGCCCCCTCTGGCAGGCGGAGCTCGCCGAGGGCTGACCGGCCGCGGGGGCGGGCCTGTCCGCGCCCGCGGCAGGACGCGCCGTCGGCAGGACGCGCCACCGGCAGGACGCGCCGTCGGCAGAGCGCGTCGACGAGCGGTGCGGGCGTGACTCCCCGGCCGCCGGCGGCGGTCAGTCCCGCTTGCGCAGGCGCCGGTCCAGGGCCAGGGACAGTTCCGCGTCCACCACGCTGCGGGCCAGCGGGCGCAGGCGGTGGAGGGCCTCCTCCGGGGCGTGACGGAGGATCAGGCCGGCGAAGAGGTCGGCCAGCGCGTCGGCGTGGACGCGGGCCTCCGCGCCGGTGCGGAGCACCTCCCCGAGCGGGATGCCCTCGCGGACCAGGGCCGACGACACGTCCAGCAGGCGCCGGCTGATGTGGACGATCTCCTCGCCGTCGACGCCGAGGTAGCCGAGGTCCAGTGCGGCGGCCAGGTTCTCCGGGGTGACCTCCCCGGAGAAGTGGTCGGCGAGTTCCTCGGGGGTGAGGCGGACCGGGGTCTCCTCGGTGGGGGTGTCCATGCCGAGGAGTTCGCCGACGTCGCGGCCGTGGTCGAAGGCCTCGGCGAGTTCCGCTATGCCGTTCAGGGTGTGGCCGCGTTCCAGGAGCGCCGTGATCGTGCGCAGCCGGGCCAGGTGGTGGTCGTCGTACCAGGCGATGCGGCCCTCGCGGCGCGGTGGCGGGATCAGCTTGCGCTCGCGGTAGAAGCGCAGCGTGCGCACCGTGATGCCGGCCAGCCGGGCCAGCTCGTCCATGCGGTACTCGCGCCGCTCACCGGGTACTTCGCTGTCTTCCGCCACGTCTGAAGCCTAGGACGTACCGGCGGTAACTTTCCTCGCGCGCCCCCTACCCATCAGTAGGGAGCTGCTCTACGCTCCCCATTGCGCCAGTGTTCACTGGCGGAGTTCTGAGCGATGCGTGGAGGCTTCGGGATGGCCGAGCACGAGCACGAACACGAGCACGAACATGTACGAGTGGCGGTGGTCGGGTCCGGATTCGGCGGGCTCGGGGCCGCCGTGCGGCTGCGGCGCGAGGGGATCACCGACTTCGTCGTCCTGGAGCGGGCGAGCAGTGTCGGCGGCACCTGGCGAGACAACAGCTATCCCGGGTGCGCGTGCGACGTGCCGTCGCACCTGTACTCGTTCTCCTTCGCGCCCAATCCCGACTGGCCCCGCTCCTTCTCCGGGCAGCGGCACATCCGCGCCTACCTGGAGCACGTCACCGACGTCTTCGGCCTGCGGCCCCACATCCGCTTCGACTCGGAGGTGAAGCGGATGGCGTGGGACGGCGAGCGGATGCGGTGGGAGATCGAGACCAGCAGCGGGAATCTCAGCGCGGACGTGGTCGTCTCCGCCACCGGGCCGTTGTCCGAGCCCAGGCTCCCGGACGTCCCCGGACTCGACACCTTCCCCGGCAAGGTGTTCCACTCCGCCCGGTGGGACCACGACTACGACCTGCGCGGCAAGCGGGTCGCCGTGGTCGGCACCGGCGCCTCGGCGATCCAGATCGTGCCGGCCGTCCAGCCGCTCGTCTCGCGGCTCACCCTCTTCCAGCGCACCCCCGCCTGGGTCCTGCCCCGCGTCGACCGGCCCATCAGCGGCGCCGAGCGCGCCCTGCACCGGGCGCTGCCCGTCACCACCAAGCTGCGCCGCGGACTGCTCTGGGGCATCAGGGAGCTGCAGGTCCAGGCGTTCACCAAGCACCCCGGCGAGCTCGGCTTCGTCGAGCAGCTGGCCAAGCGCAACATGAGCCGTGCCATCAAGGACCCGGCCCTGCGCGCCAGGCTCACCCCCGACTACCGCATCGGCTGCAAGCGGATCCTGCTGTCGAGCACGTACTATCCGGCGCTCGCGCAGCCCAACGTCGACGTCGTCGCGAGCGGGCTGAGCGAGGTGCGCGGGTCGACCGTCGTCGGTGCCGACGGGAGCGAGGCCGAGGTCGACGCGATCGTGTTCGGGACCGGGTTCCACGTCACCGACATGCCCATCGCCGAGCGGGTCGTCGGGGCGGAGGGGAAGACCCTCGCCGAGAGCTGGGCCGGCGGGATGCAGTCCCTGCGCGGCGCGGCCGCCGCCGGGTTCCCCAACTGGATGACGATCATCGGGCCCAACACCGGCCTCGGGAACTCCTCCATGATCCTCATGATCGAGTCACAGCTGAACTACCTGGCCGACTACCTGCGCCAGCTGGACGTCCTCGGTGGCCGGGTCGCCCTCGACGCCCGTCCCAGCGCCGTACGGGCCTGGAACCACCGGGTGCAGGAGCGGATGAAGCGCACGGTGTGGAACACCGGCGGCTGCACCAGCTGGTACCTCGACGAGAGCGGGCGCAACACCACCATCTGGCCCGGTACGACGAGTGAGTTCCGGCGGGAGACCCGGCGGGTCGACCTCGCCGAGTACGCCGTGCTCCGCAGCGTCCCGGCCGCGGCGGCGGACACCCGGGAGAACACCGAGGTGACCGCGTGAGCCGCATCGCCCACGTCGTCTCCGGGCCGTACGCCCCGCCCGCCGCCGCCCGTGAGCTGACCGCCCGCTCCGCCGACGGCGCCCGGCTGCACGTCGAGGTGCACGGCCCCGAACGGGCGCCCGCGGTCGTCCTCGCCCACGGCTGGACCTGCTCCACCGCCTTCTGGGCGGCGCAGATCCGCCGACTGGCCGCCGACCACCGGGTCATCGCCTACGACCAGCGCGGCCACGGACGCACCCCCGCGAGCCCGGTGTGCAGCACCGACGCGCTCGCCGACGACCTCGAGGCCGTCCTCGCCGCCACCCTCGCGCCGGGGGAACGGGCCGTGGTCGCCGGGCACTCCATGGGCGGGATGACGGTGATGGCCGCAGCCGGCAGGCCCGCGTTCCGCGCGCACGTGGCCGCCGTCCTGCTGTGCAGCACGGGCAGTTCGCGGCTGGTCGCCGAGTCGACGGTGCTGCCGCTGCGGCCGGGGCGGGTGCGGGCCCGGCTGACCGGGCGCGTCCTCGGCTCCCGGGCCCCGCTCGGACCGGTCACGCCGCTCGCCCGCCGGATCCTCAAGTACGCGACGATGGGCCCCGCTTCCGCCCCGGACATGGTGGAGGCGTGCGCCCGCATCGTGCACGCCTGCCCGCGCGCGGCGCGCCACGCCTGGTCGCGCGTGCTCGACGGGCTCGATCTCGACCACTCCCTCGCGGAGTTGCGCGTACCGGTCGAGATCGTCGCCGGCGGCGCGGACCGGCTCACCCCGCCCGTGCACGCCCGGTCGATCGCCGCCGCGCTGCCCGACTGCCGCGGCGTCACCGAACTCCCCGGGATCGGCCACATGACACCGGTCGAGGCGCCCGATCTGGTCACCGGGAAGATCCGGGCCCTGGCCGCCGCCCACATACCCGCCGTACCCGCCGTACCCGCGGCACCCGCCGTACCCGCCGTCGAGGAGAGCGCATGAGCAGGGTCAGTCTCGAAGGAAAGGTCGCCGTCGTCACCGGAGCGGCGCGCGGGGTGGGGGAGTTGCTGGCGCGCAAGCTCTCCGCGCGCGGGGTGCGGGTGGCGCTGGTCGGGCTGGAGCCGGACGCGCTGAAGGACGTCTCCGCGCGGCTGCACGGCGACAGCGACCACTGGTGCGCGGACGTCACCGACCACGAGGCGATGGCCCGGGTCGCCGGGGAGGTCCGGGAGCGGTTCGGCCGGGTCGACATCGTGGTCGCCAACGCCGGTGTGGCGACGGGCGGTCCGTTCGCCGACTCCGATCCGGAGTCCTGGCGGCGGGTGATAGAGGTGAACCTGATCGGATCGGCGGTCACCGCGCGGGCGTTCCTGCCGCTGCTCGTCGAGAGCCGGGGCTACCTGCTCCAGATCGCCTCCCTCGCGGCGATCACCCCGGCGCCGATGATGACGGCGTACTGCGCCTCCAAGTCCGGTGTGGAGGCGTACGCGCACGCGCTGCGGGCGGAAGTCGGGTACCGGGGCGTGAAGGTGGGCGTCGGGTACCTGTCGTGGACCGACACCGACATGGTGCGCGGGGCCGATCAGGACGACGTGATGCGGGAGTTGCGGCAGCGGCTGCCGTGGCCGGCCGACAAGACCTATCCGCTGGGGCCCGCGGTGGACCGGCTGGTGGCCGGCATCGAGCGGCGGGCGAGCCATGTGTACGGGCAGTGGTGGCTGCGTGGGATGCAGGGCGTGCGCGGGTGTCTGCCCGCGGTGATCGGGACCGTGGGGCAACGGGAGATGCGGCGGTTCGGAGACCGGCTCGCGGGTGTCCGCACGGGGTTGGTCGGGGCGGGCGGCAACGCCGACGAACAGCACCGGAACACGGTCCGTGACTGATCGACATGCGGGGGGTGACGGGCCGTGTGAATCTGGTCGGGCAAGTTCCCCCACCCCACAACGGGAGTGAACCCACATGGGTATGAAGGACCAGTTCCAGGAGAAGTCCGAGCAGTTCCAGCAGCAGGCCAGGCAGCGTGCCCAGCAGGGCAAGGAGCAACTGCAGAACCGCGGCCGCCGTCGGGACGAGGACATGGACGAGCAGCGGCGTCGACGGGAGTCCGAGGAGCGCTTCGACCAGGACTACGACGTCTGACGTCGAGCACTGAGGACGTCTGAACGCGTCTGAACGCGTCGTGCGCCGCAGTGGAAGGGGTGCCCTATGGCGAAGGGGCACCCCTTCTCACGTCCGGGGCGGCAGCTTCGGCCGGGAGCGGTCGGGCACGTCGCGGTAAGTCGGAGGCGTCGCCGGGGGGTTGGACTCCAGCAGGTCCAGGGCGAGCCGTACCGCGTCGTCGAGCACCGCGTAGCGGCCCTCGGCCCAGTCCAGCGGGGTGCGCAGCGCCTCCAGGTCGGGTTCGACGCCCTTGTTCTCCACGGACCAGCCGTACGCGTCGAACCAGGCCGCGTTCATCGGCACCGTGATCACCGTGCCGTCGCCGAGCCGGTGCCGGCCGGTCATGCCGACCACCCCGCCCCAGGTGCGCTGGCCCACCACCGGGCCGAGACCGAGCAGTTTGAACGCGGCGGTGATCATGTCGCCGTCGGAGCTGGTCGCCTCGTCCGCGAGGGCCACGACCGGTCCGCGCGGGGCGTTGGAGGCGTACGAGACGGGCTGGGCGTCGCGGGTGAGGTCCCAGCCGATGATGGTGCGGGTCAGCTTCTCGACGACGAGTTCGCTGATGTGGCCGCCGGCGTTGCCGCGCACGTCCACGATCAGCGCGGGACGTGACATCTCCCTGCGCACGTCGCGGTTGAACTGGGCCCAGCCGGAGCCGCCCATGTCGGGGATGTGCAGATAGCCGCACCGGCCGTCGCTCAACTCCCGTACCACCGCGCGGCGTTTGGTGACCCAGTCCTGGTAGCGCAGCGGTGTCTCGTCGATGAGCGGGACGATGGCGACCCGTCGGGGCGGGCCGTCGCCCCCGGCGGGGGCGAACGTCAGCTCCACCGTCGTACCGCCCGCGCCGGCGAGCAGCGGATATGGGCCCGTGACCGGGTCCACCGGGCGGCCGTCGACGTGGGTGAGGACCGCGCCCTCGCGGATGCCGGCGCCGGCCAGCGGGGAGCGGGCGCGGGAGTCGGAGGAGTCGCCGGGCAGGATCCGCCTGATGGTCCAGCCCTCCTCGCGGGGTACGAGGTTGGCGCCGAGCAGGCCCTGGCGGCGCTGGTAGTGCGGGGGGCCCTCGTTGCGGCGGGCGGCGGTGACGTAGGCGTGGGAGGTGCCGAGTTCGCCGAGCACCTCGCGCAGCAGGTCCGCGAACTCGTCGGGGGTGGCGACCCGTTCGACCAGTGGGCGGTACTGCTCCAGGACCGCGTCCCAGTCGATGCCGCACATGCCCGGATCCCAGAAGTAGGCGCGGATCAGCCGCCCGGCCTCCGCGTACGCCTGGCGCCACTCGGCGGCCGGGTCGGCCACGTGCAGGATGCGGCGGGCGTCGATCCACACCGTGGAGTCGCTGTCGCCGGGCTCGGTGGCGGGCACCGCGCGCAGCTCGCCCTCGTCGACCACGACCAGCCGGGTGCCGTCGCCGCTGACCGCGAAGAAGTCCAGGTCCGCGACGAGTTCGGACTTCTTCGCCTTGCCGATGCCGAAGTGCTCCAGGGTCGGGCGGCCGCTGACGTCGTTCGGGTTGGCGAAGGTCTCGCCGAGCGCGCCGGAGATCGGCCAGCGCAGCCACACCAGGCCGCAGCCCGCGACCGGGTACAGCCCCGAGTACTTGGAGGCGGCCACCGGGAAGGGGGTGACCCTGTTCTCCAGGCCCTCCGCCTCGACGGTCACCGTGCCGCCCTCGCCGCCCTCCTCGGCGTCCTCGCGCTCGACCGGGTCCAGCCCTCCGGCGGCGGGGCGGCCCTCGGGGTTCAGCGCGAACGGGGAGGGGGTCGCCGAGGACAGCGGCACCAGGTACGGGCGGCAGCCCAGCGGGAAGGACAGGTCGCCGGTGTGCACGTCGTACACCGGGTCGAAGCCGCGCCAGGACAGGAAGGCGAGGTAGCGGCCGTCGCGGGTGAAGACCGGGTTCTCGTCCTCGAAGCGGCCGTTGGTGACGTCGAGGACCAGCCGGTCCTTGATCCGGGCGAGCTTGATCTGCCGCAGCGACCGCCCGATCACCGGATGGGACCAGGCCAGCCAAGCCCCGTCGGGGGAGAAGGCCAGGTCGCGCACCGGCCCGTTGCCGGAGTGGATCAGCTCGGTGACCTCCCCCCGGCCCTCTTCGCCGGTGTCGACCAGCAGCAGCCGTCCGTCGTGCGCGGCGACGGCCAGCCGCTGCCCGTCGGGGTCGGCCGCCGTCTCCAGCACCCGGCCCAGCTTCCCGGCGGCCAGCCGCCGGGGGGCGCGCTGGCCGGTCGCCCGGGGCAGGGAGGCGATCTCGATCGCGTCCTCGCCCTCGGCGTCCGTCACGTACGCCACCTGGTCGCCCGCGCCGAGCATCTCCGGCAGCCGGACCCGTACGCCCGGGGTGTCGGTGAGGGTGCGCGCGGGACCGTCGCGGTGGGTGAGCCAGTACAGGCTGCCGCGTACGACGACGGCGCTCGCGCGGCCGGTCTCGTCGACCGAGATGCCGTCGAGGTGGCGGGCGGCGGGCACCTGGTAGGGGCGCCGCCCGGGGCGCGGCCCGCTCAGCGTCACGTCGAGCCGGCGCGGGGCGGCGCCGGGGGACAGGTCCTCCACGAGCCACAGGTCGCCGGCGCACTGGTAGACGACCCGGGTGCCGTCGCTGGCGGCGTGCCGGGCGTAGAAGGAGTCGTGGTCGGTGTGGCGGCGCAGGTCGGAGCCGTCGTACGCGCACGAGTAGAGGTTGCCGACGCCCTCGTGGTCGGAGAGGAAGGCGATCCGGCCGGCGACGAACATGGGGGAGTGCAGATGCCCGTCGAGGCCGTCGAGGAGCCGGTGCCCGTGCAGCCAGAGCCTGCCCGTGGCGCCGCCCCGGTAGCGCTTCCAGGAGGCCGGTTCGTGCGGCGGGGTGCCGGTGAGCAGCAGCGACCTGCGTTCCCCGGCGATGTCGGCGACCTGGATGTCGGAGACCGGGCCCCAGGGCAGTTTGCGGCCCGGACTGCCGTCGCAGGCGAGCTTGTAGGCCCAGGTGAAGTACGAGAAGGGCTCGCCGTGCGAGGCGACGGCGAGGATCTCGGCGTGGCCGCCCTCGTCGGGGGGCGCCCAGCCGCAGACCCGGGTGTCGGAGCTGCCCCAGTAGGTGAGGCGCCGGCCCGGTCCGCCGTCCACCGGGACGAGGTGCACCTCGGGGTCGAGGCTGCGCCAGCTCGTGTACGCGATGTGGCGGCCGTCGGGGGAGAAGCGGGGGTGGCCGAGCTTGGTGCGGTCGACGGTGAGCCGCCAGGCGCGGCCGGGGCCGTCGAGCGGGGCGAGCCAGAGGTCGTCCTCGGCCACGAAGCACAGCAGGTCGTCCTTGAGGTGGGGCAGACGCAGATAGCTCACCCTTCCCATGCTTTGCCGGGGTCCGGACCCCGGCAACTTATGAGTAACCGACAACCGTGACGCAGACCACGAACGAAACCGTTTCGTTTCGTTAGCGGGGTGGGGTACCTTCGTCCTGTACGAAACCGTGTCGTTCTCTTTGACGCGGAGGACACCGGAGCGGAAAGGTGGACGGTATGAGCGAAGTAGCGACGACGCGTCGAAGCCGGATCACCCCCGAGCGCGAGGCCGAGCTGTACGGGGCCGTGCTCGACCTGCTCCGCGAGGTCGGCTACGACGCCCTCACCATGGACGCCGTGGCCGCCCGCACCCGGTCCAGCAAGGCCACCCTCTACCGCCAGTGGGGCGGCAAGGCCGAGCTGGTGGTGAGAGCGATGCGCAGCCAGAAGCCCGGCGGCATCGCCGACATCGACACCGGGACCCTGCGCGGCGACCTGCACACCATCGTCGGCCGTGAGGACGACTGCGCCATGGAACGGAACGCCGCCCTGATGCGCGCGCTCGCCATGGCCGTCCACATGAACGACGATCTCCGCCAGGCGTTCAAGGAACTCCTGGTCGAACCGGAGATGGAGGAGTTCCGGCGGATGATCCGGCGCGCGGTCGACCGGGGCGAGATCAGCCCCGGCAACCCGGCGCTGGACTACATGGTGCACATGCTCGTCGGCGCGTTCGCCACGCGGACGCTGATCGACGACCTGCCGCCCACGCGGGAGTTCCTCACCTCGTACATCGACGCCGTGGTGCTCCCCGCCCTCGGCGTGCCCCTTCACTGACCGTCCCCTCAGTCAGCCACCACCTGACGTCACCGCTCACGTCGTCGGGCTGATCACCCCTGCCCCGAAGCAACCACGACCTGACCGGGAGTACGCCCTCGTGGCCACTTTCCTCTATCGACTCGGCCGGTTCGCCTTCAGGCGACGGCACCTCGTAGCCCTGTTCTGGGTGGCGCTGCTGGCGCTCGCGGGCGCCGGAGCGGCCGGCGCCCCCGCGGCCGGCAACTCGTCCTTCTCCATCCCCGGCACCGAGGCCCAGAAGGCCTTCGACCTGCTGGAGGAACGCTTCCCCGGCTCCAGCGCCGACGGGGCGACCGCACGCGTCGTCTTCAAGGCGCCGGCCGGCGAGAAGATGACCGACGCCGACCACAAGAAGACCGTCCAGGCCACCGTCGACACCCTCGGCGACGGCTCCGAGGTCGCCGGCGTCACCGACCCGTACCAGGGAGGCGGCGTCAGCCAGGACGGCACCGTCGCCTACGCCTCGGTGACCTACAAGGTCTCCGGCATGGAGCTGGAGGACGCCTCCCGCGACGCCCTGGAGGGCGCCGCCGAGGACGCCCGCGACGCCGGGCTGACCGTGGAGATCGGCGGTGACGCCCTCCAGGCCGTCCCGCACACCGGAACCGCCGAGATCATCGGCATCGGCGTCGCCGCGGTCGTCCTCGTCATCACCTTCGGCTCGCTGCTCGCGGCCGGACTGCCGCTGCTCACCGCCGTCATCGGCGTGGGCATCGGGGTCTCCAGCATCACCGCGCTGGCCGGCACGCTGGACCTCGGCTCCACCACCTCCATCCTGGCCAGCATGATCGGCCTCGCGGTGGGCATCGACTACGCGCTGTTCGTCGTCTCCCGCTACCGGGCCGAACTGGCCGAGGGCCGCGAACGCGAGGAGGCGGCCGGCCGGGCCGTCGGCACGGCGGGCTCCGCGGTGGTCTTCGCCGGCCTGACCGTCGTGATCGCCCTGGTGGGCCTGTCGGTCGTCAACATCCCGATGCTGACCAAGATGGGCGTCGCCGCCGCCGGCACGGTCGCCCTCGCGGTCCTGATCGCCCTCACCCTGATCCCCGCCCTGCTCGGCTACGCGGGCCGCCGGATCCGTCCGGCCGGCGAGAAGGGCAGGCTGTTCGGCGGCGGCCGCGCCGCGAAGAAGCCGCAGCGCCCCAACATGGGCACCCGCTGGGCGAGCTTCGTCGTCCGCCGCCCGGTGGCCGTCCTGCTGCTCGGCGTCGTCGGTCTGGGCGCCGCGGCCGTCCCGGCGGCCTCGCTGGAACTGGGCCTGCCCGACGACGGCTCGCAGCCGACGTCCACGACCCAGCGCCGCGCCTACGACCTGCTCTCCGAGGGCTTCGGCCCCGGCTTCAACGGGCCGCTGGTGGTCGTGGTCGACGCGAAGGGCGCCGGTGACCCGCAGGCGGTGTTCAAGGGGGTCGGCGACGACATCAAGGACCTCGACAACGTCGTGAACGTCAGCCCGGCGCAGCCCAACAAGGCCGGCGACACGGCGACGATCACCGTCGTCCCCGACGCCAAGCCCTCCTCGGTGACCACCGAGGACCTGGTGCACGACATCCGTGGTGCCGCCGGCACCGACTTCGTCTCGGACGGTGAGGCCGACGTCCTGGTCACCGGCGCCACGGCGATGAACATCGACGTCTCGCAGAAGCTCAACGACGCCCTGGTGCCCTACCTGATCCTGGTGGTCGGGCTGGCGTTCCTGCTGCTGATCGTGGTGTTCCGCTCGATCCTGGTCCCGCTGAAGGCGGCCCTCGGCTTCCTGCTGTCCGTCATGGCGGCCCTCGGCGCGGTCGTCGCGGTCTTCCAGTGGGGTTGGCTGTCCGGCCTGATGGGCGTCGAGGAGACCGGCCCGATCATGTCGATGATGCCGATCTTCATGGTCGGCGTGGTCTTCGGACTGGCCATGGACTACGAGGTGTTCCTCGTGACCCGGATGCGGGAGGCCTACGTCCACGGCGAGAAGCCCGCCCAGGCCGTGGTGACCGGCTTCAAGTACAGCGCACGGGTGGTGACCGCAGCGGCGGTCATCATGATGGCGGTCTTCTCCGGCTTCATCGGCTCCAGCGACTCGATGGTCAAGATGATCGGCTTCGGCCTCGCGGTCGCCGTCCTCTTCGACGCGTTCGTCGTCCGCATGGCGATCGTCCCGGCGGTACTGGCCCTGCTCGGCGAGAAGGCCTGGTGGCTGCCGAAGTGGCTGGACCGCGTCCTGCCCAACGTGGACGTCGAGGGCGAGGGCCTGCGCACGGAGGACGACCGGAAGGACGAGGACCGGGAACTCGTCCGGGCCTGACGGCCTGGACGAACGCAGAACCAGCCGGTGAGGGCTCCGTGGGGACGGGGCGCCCTCACCGGCTTCCCTCTGCTCCCGGAATGCGGTCGCGTGTCCTCTGCACCGACCGCTAGCGTGCTCCGCATGACGACAGCCGCCACTGACGCCGAGGGCTCCGGGGCCCACCCACGATTCGCCGAGGCCCTGCGGGACCTGGGGCTCGGGGACGTGATTTCGCAGGTCCGCCGCTTCCCCGAAGCGACCCGCACCGCCGTCGAGGCCGCCGCCGCGATCGGCTGCGAGCTCAGTCAGATCTGCAAGTCCCTGATCTTCACCGCCGACGGCGTGCCGGTGCTGGTGCTCATGGACGGGGCGTCCCGTGTCGACCTCGACCGGGTCCGGGAGGAACTCGGCGCCGCCAAGGTCACTCGCGCCAAGGCCGACGTCGTACGCGAGACCACCGGGTACGCCATCGGCGGCGTGCCGCCCTTCGGCCACCGCACGAGGACCAGGGTCCTCGCCGACCGCTCCCTCCTCGATCACACCCTCGTGTGGGCGGCGGCCGGCACTCCGTACACCGTCTTCCCGATGGAACCCAAGACGCTGATCGCCCACGCCGGCGGCAACCTGGTGGACGTGCGCGAGCGCACCCCGTGACCCCCCTGGTGACCGCGGCCGTCCTGCTCGCCGCGGTCACCCACGCCGGTTGGAACGCCATCGCGCACCGGATCACCGACAAGCTCGTCGGGGTCACGCTGATCTCCGGCGGCGGGCTGCTGATCGGGCTGGCGCTGGTGCCGTTCGTGCCGTTCCCGGCGGCCGGGGCGTGGCCGTACCTGCTCTGCTCGGCCGCGATCCACATGGCGTACTACGCGCTGCTGATGACGTCCTTCCGGCTGGGCGACTTCGGCCAGGCGTACCCCATCGCCCGCGGGAGCGCGCCCCTGGTGGTCACGGTCCTCGCCGCCGTGTTCGCCCACGAGGTGCCCGACGGCTGGGCCGCCGCCGGGATCGCCCTGTCCTGCGCGGGCCTGACCGGCGTCGCCCTGTGGGGACTGCGCGGGCGCCGGCCCGACTGGGCGGCGGTCGGGGCGGCCCTGGCGACCGGCCTGACCATCGCCGTGTACACCGTCGTCGACGGACTCGGCGTGCGGGCCTCCGGTTCGCCGTTCGGCTACATCGCCTGGCTGATGGCGATCCAGGGTGCGGCGATACCGGCGTACGCCCTCTGGCGCTGGCGGCGGGAGACGGGCGCCCGGCTCCGGCCGCACGCGGGTCTCGGCCTGCTCGGCGCCGCGCTGTCCGTCGCCGCGTACGCACTCGTCCTGTGGGCCCAGACCCGCGCGGCCCTCGCTCCCGTCGCGGCACTGCGGGAATCGTCGATCATCGTGGGCGCGGCCATCGGGGCGCTGTTCTTCAAGGAGCGGTTCGGTGCCCCGCGGATCGCCGCGGCCGGGCTGCTGGTCGTCGGGATCGGGCTGATGCTGCGCGCGGGGTAGAAGTGGATTCCCGGTGCACGGAAGGGTGCGCGGGCGCGGTGTGAGGCGCACTCTGGAATGAGAGATTCCGGAGGTGATCCTCATGATGCACACCGCAGTGGGATGGCACGTGGACCTGGAATTCGAGGAGGACGACCGGCAGACGCGCGCCGCCGCGCTGGTCCGGCTGCCCGACGGGACCGAGGTACGGGCCAGCGGCCACGCGAACCGGCACCACACCGACGCGAATCAGCCACGCGTCGGGGAGGAGATCGCCGGCGCACGCGCGCTGAACGAACTCGCCATGCAGATGCTGACCAAGGCGCACGGCGAGATCGACGACGCGTCGGGCCGCATCTCGCACCCGATCCACGTCTAGGCGGAAAGGGCCTGCCGTACCGCCCGTATCAGCGCCTGGGCCCTGGGGTCCGCCGTCACCGTCCTGCGGAAGCCGTTGGTGACATAACCGAAGGCGATGCCCGACTCCGGGTCGGCGAAGCCGAGGGAGCCGCCGCGGCCGGGGTGACCGAAGGAGCCCGGGGCCAGGAAGGGGGAGGCGCCGCCGTGCAGCATGTAGCCGAGCCCGAAACGGGTGCTGACGACCAGCACCCGGTCGGGGCCCGCCGACTCCTCGGCGCGGGCGAGTTCGACGGTGGCCGGTGCGAGGAGGCGTACGCCGTCGACCGGGCCGATCAGTGAGGCGTAGAAGCGTGCCAGTCCGTCCGCCGTCGCGATCCCGTTCGCGGCGGGCAGGGCCGCCGCGTGGAACACCGGGTCGTTCTGGTCCGGGAAGGGCGTGATCGCCGCGAAGGCGCGGCGGGTGAGGGAGGACGGGTCGGCGTAGGCGTCGGTGACCGAGCGCTTGGGGCGGGCGCGGAGCGTCCCGGACGGCGTGGGCGCCTCGATCCCGCCGACCGTGCCGACGCGGTGGGCCTGCGCGTCCGGCAGCCCCACCCACAGGTCCAGGCCCAGCGGCCCGGCGATCTCCGACGCGATCCACTCGCCGGAACCCCGGCCGGTCACCCGGCGCACCAGCTCGTCGACCAGCCAGCCGTAGGTCAGCGCGTGGTAGCCGTGGTCGGTGCCCGGCTCCCAGACGGGGGCCTGCGCGGCGACCGCCTTGGCGGCCCGCACGGGGTCGGCCGCCTCGGCCAAGGTGAGCGGACGGTCGAGGACCGGGAGCCCGGCGCGGTGGTTCAGCACGTGCCGGACCAGCAGCCGCTCCTTGCCGTGCGCCTTGAACTCCGGCCAGTACTGGCCGACCGGCGCGTCCAGGTCCAGCTCGCCGCGCTGGTGCAGCAGCAGGAGCACGGCGGCGGCGACGCCCTTGGTCGCCGAGCGCACGACCTGCGCGGTGTTCCGCCGCCAGGGTTCGGTGCCGTCGACGTCCTTCACCCCGGCCCACAGGTCGACGACCTTGCGCCCGTCCCGGTACACGGCGACGGCCGCGCCCCGGTCCCCGAGCGCCTCGAAGTTCCGCGCGAACGCCTCCCCGACCGGCTCGAAGCCCTCGGCCACTGTGCCGTGCACGTCGACGTCCACGTCCCTGTCGGTCCTTCCGCTCGCCTGTGACACTCGTCTGCAACACTCACCTGTGACAGTGCGTGCAACAGCGCCGCTCCGCCTGCGATTCCTGGGCGGCGGCGACTGAACGCGATCGTTACGAACGGCCCGGCGCGGCCGGTACCGAGCGCGGGTCGAAACCGTACGGCAGCTCCAGACGGTGCGCGCGCATCAGGGCGTCGTCGGCGAGCAGCTCCGCCGTGGCACCGTCCGCCGCGATCACGCCGTCGCTGAGGACCAGCGAGCGCGGGCACAGTTCGAGGGCGTAGGGCAGGTCGTGCGTGACCATCAGGACGGTGACGTCCAGGGAGCGCAGGATGTCGGCGAGTTCGCGGCGGGAGGCGGGGTCCAGGTTGGAGGACGGCTCGTCCAGGACCAGGATCTCCGGCTCCATGGCGAGGACGGTCGCCACGGCCACCCGGCGCCGCTGGCCGAAGGAGAGGTGGTGCGGCGGGCGGTCCTTGAACTCCGCCATGCCGACCCGGTCCAGCGCCCGGTCCACCCGCTCCTCCAGCTCGGGCCCCCTGAGCCCGGCCGCCGCCGGACCGAACGCCACGTCCTCGCGCACCGTCGGCATGAAGAGCTGGTCGTCCGGATCCTGGAAGACGATGCCGACCCGGCGCCGGATCTCCGCCATGTGCTTCCTGCCCACGGGCAGCCCGGCCACCCTCACCGTGCCGGTGCCGCCGGTCAGGATGCCGTTGAGGTGGAGGACGAGGGTGGTCTTGCCGGCGCCGTTCGGGCCGAGCAGCGCGACCCGCTCGCCGCGCGCGATGGAGAAGTCGACGCCGAACAGGGCCTGGTGGCCGTCGGGGTAGGCGAAGGCGAGGCCGGAGACCTCAAGGGAAGCAGTGCTCACAGGGTCCATCCCAGCAGACAGACGACGAGGGCGGCCGAGGGGAGGGCGAGGGCGTACGACCACTGCGCCCGGTTCGCGGTCACCTCGTCGATCACCGGCATGGAACCGGCGTACCCGCGGCTCACCATGGCCAGGTGCACCCGCTCGCCGCGTTCGTAGGAGCGGATGAACAACGCGCCCGCCGACTTGGCGAGGACGCCCCAGTGCTTCACCCCGCGTGCCTCGAAGCCGCGGGACTCGCGGGCGATCCGCATGCGCCGCATCTCGTCGGTGATGACGTCGCCGTAGCGGACCATGAAGGAGGCGATCTGCACCAGCAGCGGCGGGAGCCTCAGCCGCTGGAGGCCGAGCAGGAGTGCGCGCAGCTCGGTGGTGGAGGCGAGGAGGACCGAGGCGGCCACGCCCAGGGTGCCCTTGGCCAGCACGTTCCAGGCGCCCCACAGTCCGTTCACGCTCAGCGACAGCCCGAGGACGTCGGTCCGTTCGCCCTCCGCGACGAACGGCAGCAGGACGGCGAAGGCGACGAACGGGACCTCGATCAGCAGCCGCTTGAGCAGGAAGCCGGCCGGGACGCGGGCGGCGTACGCGACGAGGGCGAGCAGCCCGGCGTACACCGCGAACGCCCACATCGCCTCGCGCGGGGTGGAGACCACGACCAGGACGAAGGCGAAGACCGCGGCGAGCTTGGTGTGCGGCGGCAGGGCGTGCACGGGGGAGTGGCCGTGCCGGTAGAGCTTGTGCGCGTGGCCCGCTCCCATGTCAGACGCTCGTGCCGGTGGGGGACGCGGCGTCGGCGGCCGGCTCGTCCGTACGGCGCCTGCGGACCGCCCAGAACACGCCGGTGCCCGCGACGACCGTCACGCCCACGCCGATCACGCCGGCCAGACCGCCGGAGAGACGGGCGTCGTCGACGTCCTCGACGCCGTAGTCGGCCAGCGGGGAGCCGGCGACCGCGTGCTCCTCGGCCTTCTCGGCGATGCCGTGGTCGCCGGCGACCTTCTCCAGGCCGTCGGGGTCCGCGGAGGCGTAGAAGCTGACGAACCCGGCGAGGACCAGCGAGGTGACCAGACCGGTGATCCAGACCTTGCGCGGGGAGCGGGCGGCGACGGGCTCCGGCTCCGCCGCCGGGGTGTCCGGGGCGTCGACCAGCTCGCCGTTCACCCGCAGCTTGAGCTTCCGCCGCAGCCCGCGCGCCCCGTGCACCAGGTCCGGGCGGACGGCGATGACCGCGCCGACGGTGAGGGCGGTGATCACGGCCTCGCCGATGCCGATGAGGACGTGCACGCCCACCATGGCGGTGACGACCTTGCCGAGGGAGACGTCGGCGGTGCCGCCGGCGGCGTAGAGCAGCGTGAAGACGATCGCGGAGGCCGGGACGGAGACCAGGGCGGCGACGAAGGACGCGGCGGTCGCCGAGCGGCGGGTGCGCGGCAGCACCTTCACCAGACCGCGGAAGAGCGCGTAGGCGACGATCGTCGTGGTGATCGCCATGGTGGTGATGTTCACGCCGAGCGCGGTCAACCCGCCGTCGGCGAAGAGGACGGCTTGCATCAGCAGGACGACGGAGACACAGAGGACCCCGGTGAAGGGGCCGACGAGGATCGCGGCGAGGGCGCCGCCGAGCAGATGGCCGCTGGTCCCCGCCGCGACGGGGAAGTTCAGCATCTGCACGGCGAAGATGAACGCCGCCACCAGCCCGGCCAGGGGCGCGGTCCGCTCGTCGAGCTCGCGTCGCGCGCCGCGCAGGCTCACGGCGATCGCGCCGGCGGCGACGATTCCGGCCGCGGCGGACACGGGGGCGTTGATGAATCCGTCAGGTGCGTGCACGGACTCGATGATGTGGCCTGTTGCAAACACTGCGCAAGAGCGAGCGGCTTGTTCTACCTCACGCACACCTCATCTGTGATATACGCCGCTCGGACGCGCGAATTCCGGAAACGGTGCACGATGGAACGGAGCACGGGTATACGGCTTACACGCCTTTCATGCACATTGACGCAGCGTAAGGGGCCCACCGATGTCCGTAGTCGAGCAGTACGCGCGAGCCCACATCGTCACCGACCTCCTGGACGAGGACCGCGGAGCGGTACCCGTGGTCCTGCGCTACGACCCCGGACAGGACCCCCGCTGCGTCCGCATGGCGCTGCCGGGCACCGTGCCCCGCGAGTGGACCGTCGACCGGGAACTGCTGGAGCGGGGTCTGCGCGCCCCCGCGGGCCGGGACGAGATACGGGTGTGGCCGTGCGGGAGGGTCCAGGCCGTGGTCGAGTTCCACACCGCGCAGGGCGTGTCGGTGGTGCAGTTCGAGACCAAGACCCTGGCCCGGTTCCTGCGGCGGACCTACGCGGCCGCCGCCGAACCCGTCCCGCACTGACCCCCGGCCCCCGGGCCGTTCGGCCGGCGCCCTCTCAGCCGGCGCTCTTCAGGAGCGCCGCCACGATCGGCCCGGCCGTCGAACCGCCGTGGCCGGCCTTCTGGACCACGCCCGCCGCCGCCAGGTCCCCGCGGTACGCGGTGAACCAGCCGTTGGGCTTCTTCTGTCCGTCGACCTCCGCCGACCCGGTCTTGGCGCCGGTCTGCCCGCTCACCCCGGCCATCGCCTCCGCCGCCGTGCCGTAGGCCGCGGTGTACGACATCAGCTCCCGCAGC
Source organism: Streptomyces sp. NPDC044984 (assembly GCF_040646935.1). Lineage (NCBI taxonomy): Bacteria > Bacillati > Actinomycetota > Actinomycetes > Kitasatosporales > Streptomycetaceae > Streptomyces > Streptomyces sp. NPDC044984. The sequence goes on along the minus strand of NZ_JBEZBE010000009.1, from coordinate 155,109 downwards.
TGCGCCAGCGTGCCGGCCGACAGGGTGCGCGAGGCCGTTGCGAGCTTCCGCCCGTCGACGTCGGGGGAGACCAGGTACGGCTGGCGGAAGACGCCCGACTGGACCGTCGCCGACACCGACGCCATGTTCAGCGGGTTCATCCGCACCCCGCCCTGGCCGATCAGGGAGGCCCCCATCGGGGCCGCCGACTGCACCGGCACCGAGCCGTCGAAGGTCGGCACGCCGATCTGCCAGTCGTTCCTCCCCAGCCCGAACACCTGCTGGGCCTGCTCGGTCAGGTCGTCGTCCTCCAGCTCGGGCGCCTGGCTGATGAAGGCCGTGTTGCAGGAGCGGGCGAAGCTCGCCTTGAACGTGCCGTCCTTGATCTCGAACTTGTCGTCGTTCTGGAACTTCCAGCCGCCGTAGGTGAAGTACTTCGGGCACGGGTGCTGCTCGTCCATCGAGGCGAGGCCCTTCTCGATCAGCATCGAGGCGGTGATCACCTTCATGGTGGAGCCCGGCGCGAGCGAACCCTGGAACGCGGTGTTGAAACCGTGCGAGGAGTTCGCCACCGCCAGGATCTCGCCGGTCGACGGGCGCAGCACCACCACCGACGCCCGCTCCTTCTTCGCGACCTGCGCCTCGGCGGCGGCCTGCAGGGAGGGGTCCAGCGTGGTCTTCACCGTGCCGGGCGTGCCCTCGCTCAGCTCCAGCAGCGTCTTGTCGGACAGCTCCGCCTTCTTCGACGCCTTGCCGCGGACGATCCGCAGCTCGACGCCGGCCTCGCCGCCCGCCTTCTCGCCGTACTTCTCGCGCAGCCCGTCCAGCACCGTCCCCAGGGACGGGTAGGCGGCGGTGGTCAGCTCGTCGCCGTCCCGGTCCAGCGCCTTGACCGGCGGGGTGCCCGCCTCGCCGGTGACCAGCTTGTCGCCGTCCTTGAGGTCGGGATGGACGACGGCCGGCTGCCAGGCCACCCGCGGCTCACCGTCCCCGGCCCCGCGCACGACGGTCAGCGCGCTGTCGTACGCCAGCGGCTTGCCGGTCTCCTCGTACGACACCGTGCCCTTGACGGCGAAGGGGACCTTGTCGCCGGCGGGGGTGCCGGCGGTGAGGGCGACGTCCTCGATCCGGGCGTCCTCGGCGTAGGCGGTGAGCAGGGCGGCCGCGGCCTTCGGGTCGTCGGTGGCGGCGGCCGCCTCGCTCACCTTCCCGGCCTGCCAGGCGGTGAGGAAGCGCTCGGCCGCCGCGGTGACCTCGTCGGTGGACAGCGGGCCGGTCCTCACCTCCCGCGCGGAGGACGTCCGCGTGCCGTCCTCGGCGGCGGCGCCGCCGCCGAGCAGCGCGTAGGCGCCGAACCCGGCACCGCCGACGACCGCGGCGATCACTCCGCCGAGCACGACGGGCCTCGTCCTCCGCCCCTCGGCGGCGTTCCTTCTGTTCTTCCCCACTGCTTCCCGTTCCTCCGCTGTCCGCCGGACTCCCCGTGGCCCTCGTGGCGCTCACGTGTGCCAACGACGGCCACCACCCTAGAGTCCCGCCCCGTGCGCGGCGCGATCAGCCGCCGGCTCGTAGCACGGCTGCGACAATCGGCCCGGCCGCGTCGCCGCCGTGGCCGCCCTGCTGGGCCATGGCCGCCGCCGCGACGTCGTCGCGGAAGCCGGTGAACCAGCTGTCGGCGGTGGCGTTGCCGTCGACCTCGGCGGAACCGGTCTTCGCGCCGATGTCACCGCGGAGCCCGGACATGGCCTCCTGGGCGGTGCCCTGGGTGGCGGTGAGCCGCATCATCTGCTTGAGCTGGTCGGCGGTGCCCGCCGGGAGCCCCTTGGCCCGCGCCAGCTGCCGGCCGTCGAGGTCGGGGGAGACCAGGTACGGCTGGCGGAAGGTGCCGGTGATGGCGGTGGCCGTCACGGAGGCCATGTTCAGCGGGTTCATCTGCACCTGGCCCTGGCCGATGGCGTTCGCCGCGCGGTCCGGTCCGGCGACGGCCGGGACGCTGCCGTCGAAGGAGGCGATGCCGGTCTTCCAGTCGTCCCGGCCGAGCCCGAACCGCTCCTGTGCCTCCTGGGTGAGCGAGGCGTCACCGAGCGGCTTCTCGTCGACGAGCTTGATGAAGGCCGTGTTGCAGGAGCGCAGGAAGCTGTTGGCGAGGCTGGCGCCCTCGTTCGGCTCCATGCCGGTGAGGTTCTTGAAGGTCTGGCTCTGCCAGGTCGCGGTGGGCGGGCAGGGCGCCGGGCCGTTCATCGAGGTCACGCCGTTGTCGATGAGCATGGCGGCGGTGATGATCTTCATGGTGGAGCCGGGGGCGACCCGGCCCTGGAAGGCCGCGTTGAACCCGTCGTCGCGGTGGTTGGCCACCGCCAGCACCTCACCGGTGCTCGGCTTCACCGCCACCACCGACGACTCGGCGTACTGCCGCACCGCCTTCTCGGCCGCGGCCTGCACCCCGGCGCTGAGGGTGGTGCGCAGCTTGCCCGGCTCGCCCTCGGCGAGGGTCAGCAACGGGGTGTCGGCGGCCGACTCGCCCATGGCGTTCTCGGCGTGCCTGATCACCAGCTCGACGCCCGGGGTGCCGCCCGCCTTCTCGCCGTACTTCTGGCGCAGGGTGTCCAGGATCGGCCCGAGGGAGGGGTACTTCTCCTTCGTCAGCACCGTCCCGTCGCGGTCCACCGCGTCGATGGGCGGCTGCGCGGCCTCCCCGGTGACGAGGGTGTCGCCCTCCTTCAGGTCCGGGTGGACGACGGAGGGCTTCCAGTCGACCAGCGCCCGCCCGGTGGTCTGCCCGCGCACGACGGTCAGCTCGCTCTCGTAGCTCAGCGCCTCGGACTTCCCGTCGAAGGTGACGGTCGCCTTCACCGTGAAGGGCACGGTGGTGCCGGTGGCCTTGCCGGGTGTGATGCCGACCTTGCCTATGTGCGCTTCGTCGCCGTACGCCGTCAGCAGCGCGCCGGCCTCCTGCGCGTTGTTCGTGTACGACGCCGCCTGCGACGCGTCCCCCTTCTCCCAGGCCGCGAAGAAACTCCTGGTGGTCTCCTCGACCTCCCCCTCGTCCGGCGGCCCGGTCTCCTTCGTCCCCGCGGCGCTCGAGCCGCTGCCGCCGCCGCTCACGGCCGACACGATGTTGTAGACGCCGTACCCGGCCCCGCCCACCATCACCGCGAACACACCGCCGATGACGGCGGTCTTGACCCCCTTGCCCATCGGGCGTTCCCCCTCCGCCGGACCTCCCACGCCTTGTGAACGTGTTCAAAAAGCCCGGTGAGTGAGCACTCTATGCGCAGACAGTGACGACCGGGGCGGCTGTTTCCGTTTGTTGTCCGAACAGAGATCCGCCCGGCCGCCGGAACGGCTCACACCCAGGTGTCCAGCCACATCCGCGCCCGCCAGTCGTCGATCGGGATCGTCTGGCCGGTGTAGATGGGCCAGAAGTAGATGAAGTTCCAGGCGATCAGCAGGGTCAGTACGCCCGCCGCCGTCGCGCCCGCGACACGGCGGGTGTCGGTGGAGCGGGGCGGACCGACGAGGGCGCCCAGGAGCATCGCCACGGCCAGGCAGAGGAAGGGGAGGAAGACGACGGCGTAGAAGAAGAAGATCGTGCGCTCCTGGTACAGGAACCAGGGGGCGTAACCGGCCGCGATGCCGCAGGCGATCGCGCCGGCCCGCCAGTCGCGGCGGAACAGCCAGCGCCACAGGACGTAGAGGATCGCGAAGCAGGCCGTCCACCACAGCATCGGGGTGCCGAGGGCCAGCACCTCCTGGGCGCACTTCTCGCCCGCGTCCACCGGGCAGCCGTCCGTGCCGGGGGCCGGGGACTCGTAGAAGTAGGAGACCGGACGGCCGGTGACGATCCAGCTCCACGGGTTGGACTCGTAGGTGTGCGGCGAGGACAGGCCGACGTGGAAGTCGTAGACCTGGTTCTCGTAGTGCCACAGGCTGCGCCACCAGTCCGGCAGCAGCCACGACCAGCTGCTGTCCTTGCCGTCCTTGGCCGCCCAGTCGCGGTAGTAGCCGCCGGTGCCGTCGGCCGGGGAGAGGATCCAGCCGATCCAGGAGGCGAAGTAGGTGACCACCGCCACCGGCACGGTCGACAGGAACGCCCACCCCAGGTCGCGCCGCAGGACCGCGAGGCGGGGCCGGTGCGCGCCGGCGACCCTGCGCGCGCCGACGTCCCACAGCACCGCCATCACGCAGAACGCGGCCATGATGTAGAGGCCGTTCCACTTCGTGCCGATCGCCAGCCCCAGCATCAGGCCCGCCGCCAGGCGCCAGGGGCGGAAGCCGATCCGGGTGTTCTCGGCGACGTACGCGTCCGGGCGGACCCGGCCGTCGGCGTCCACGGGCAGCGCGGCGGCGAGCTTCTCGCGCGCCCGGTCCCGGTCGACCACCAGGCAGCCGAACGCCGCCAGCACGAAGAACATCAGCACGCCGTCGAGCAGCGAGGTCCGGCTCATCACGAAGTGCAGCCCGTCCACCGCCATCAGCGCGCCCGCGAGACAGCCGAGGAACGTGGAGCGGAACAGGCGCCGGCCGATCCGGCACAGCATCAGCACGGAGACCGTGCCGAGCAGCGCCGTCATGAACCGCCAGCCGAACGGGTCGAAGCCGAACATCAGCTCGCCCAGCCCGATCACGTACTTGCCGACCGGCGGATGCACGACGTACGCCGCGTCCGTCGGGACGGGGACGGGACCGCCCGAGAGGATCAGGTCGTTGACGTTCTTGTCCCAGTTGACCTCGAACCCGCGGTGGACCAGCGCCCACGCGTCCTTGGCGTAGTACGTCTCGTCGAATATCACCGCCTTCGGGCTGCCCAGGTTCCAGAACCGGAGCACGCCCGCCAGCAGCGTGACCAGGAGCGGGCCGCCCCACCCCGACCAGCGGGTGACGTGCCCCGCGAGGACCGGCGGCACCCCGAGCGTGTCCCACAGCCGCTTCGACGGCTCCGTGTACGGCGGCACCAGACGGTCGCGGACGTCGCCCCCGCGGACATCGGCCTTACGGACGTCACCTCTGGCCGGGCCCGGCGCCGGGTAGCCGAAACGGCGCAGCCGCTGCCGCCACGACGGCCGCTCCTCGTGCGGTGCCTGGTCCTGCAGGGTGTCCGTGGAGGACGCGGTACTGGTCACCGCGCCATCGTAGGGAACAGGGCTGTGTGAGTCCCGCGCATGGCCGGTATGCCCTGGCTCCGTCCGGTCCTGGGAGGATGGGGGAGTGACCGGAATCCTCGTACTCGCAGGCACCCCCATCGGCGACATCTCCGACGCCCCGCCCCGGCTCGCGGAGGAACTGGCGGGCGCCGACGTCGTCGCCGCCGAGGACACGCGGCGGCTGCGGCGCCTCACCCAGGCGCTCGGCGTCACCCCCAAGGGACGGGTCGTGTCGTACTTCGAGGGCAACGAGTCCGCCCGCACGCCCGAGCTGGTCGAGGAGCTGGCGGGCGGCGCGCGCGTGCTGCTGGTGACGGACGCCGGGATGCCGTCCGTGTCCGACCCCGGCTACCGGCTGGTCGCCGCGGCCGTCGAGCGGGACGTCAAGGTCACCGCGGTGCCGGGCCCGTCCGCGGTGCTCACCGCGCTCGCCCTGTCCGGGCTGCCCGTGGACCGGTTCTGCTTCGAGGGGTTCCTGCCCCGGAAGGCCGGCGAGCGGCTGGGACGGCTGCGGGAGGTCGCCGACGAGCGGCGCACCCTCGTCTACTTCGAGGCCCCGCACCGCCTCGACGACACCCTCGCCGCGATGGCCGAGGTGTTCGGCGGGGAGCGGCGGGCCGCCGTGTGCCGGGAGCTGACCAAGACGTACGAGGAGGTCAGGCGCGGTCCGCTGGCGGAGCTGGCCGCGTGGGCGGCGGAGGGCGTGCGCGGGGAGATCACGGTGGTGGTCGAGGGGGCGCCGGAGAAGGGGGCCGAGGAGATCGACGACGCCGAGCTGGTGCGGAGGGTGCGGGTGCGGGAGGACGCCGGGGAGCGGCGCAAGGAGGCGATCGCGGCGGTGGCCGTGGAGGCGGGGCTTCCCAAGCGGCAGGTGTTCGACGCGGTGGTGGCCGCGAAGAACGCGGGGGCGTGAACGGCCTCGGGGGCGTGAACGGCTCCGGGGGCGCGAAACGGTCTCTGAGCAGGTCGCTCCTCCGGTGAGCGGGCGCCCCACGGGCGGGTAAAGCGGTTCGGCGGAAGGCAAAGCTCCGGCACCGTCCGTGAGGCGGTCGGGCAAGGGGACACCAAATCGTCGCCAATACTCGGTCGGCCCTCCTGCGCTCGCGGCAGTGGAGTAGTCCACTTAGATTCGGGGGCGGATCCGCTCCCTCCAGCGGACCGACAGGAGCCGGGATGACCGAGATAACCGGGCAGGCCGCGCTGCGCGCGGGCGCCACCGCCGTCGTCGACGAGTCGTATTCCTTCGCCTGCATGCGCTGCGGATACGGCTGGGAACAGTCGTACGAGATAGAGCACCACACCGACGCCGACGGCCACGAGTTCGTGATGTACGTGGCGGACGGCCAGATCGTTCCCTCCCCACTGAACCGGCCGACGTGCCGGAACTGCGACGGTCACCTGGTGCGCATCCTGGGGGCGGGCCGGGTCGCCTGCGCGCACGACGCCGAGCTGACGTCCGCGCCGCTTCCGTAGGATCGGGGGCATGCCTTCGAACGCCCCCGACAAGAACGCCGCCCCGCCGCTCCCGGAGCCCCTGCGGGTGCCGGTCGCGGACTCGCACACCCACCTCGACATGCAGTCCGGCACGGTGGAGGAAGGACTCGCCAAGGCCGCGTCGGTGGGGGTGACGACCGTGGTGCAGGTCGGCTGCGACCTCAAGGGGTCCCGGTGGGCGGCCGAGACGGCGGCGGCGTACGACGCCGTCCACGCGACGGTCGCGCTGCACCCCAACGAGGCGCCGCGCATCGTCCACGGGGACCCTGGGGGCACCTCCCAGCCCTCTGGGGCTGGGGGAGGCTGGTCCCGGCAGGGCGCCCGCGAGCCCGGCGGGGACGCCGGCCTGGACGAGGCGCTCGCCGAGATCGACCGGCTGGCCGCGCTGCCCCAGGTCAAGGGCGTCGGCGAGACCGGCCTCGACTACTTCCGCACCGGACCGGAGGGCAAGGAGGCGCAGGAGAGGTCCTTCCGCGCCCACATCGAGATCGCCAAGCGGCACGGCAAGGCCCTCGTCATCCACGACCGCGACGCCCACGCCGACGTCCTGCGCGTGCTGAAGGAGGAGGGCGCCCCCGAGCGCACCGTCTTCCACTGCTACTCCGGGGACGCCGAGATGGCGGAGATCTGCGCGAGTGCCGGGTACTACATGTCGTTCGCCGGCAACGTCACCTTCAAGAACGCGCAGAACCTGCGGGACGCGCTCGCCGTGGCCCCGCTGGAGCTGGTCCTGGTGGAGACCGACGCGCCGTTCCTGACCCCGGCGCCGTACCGCGGCCGGCCCAACGCCCCCTACCTGGTGCCCGTGACCGTGCGCGCCATGGCGGCCGTGCGGGGCGTCGACGAGGACACCCTCGCCACCGCCCTCGGGGCGAACACGGCCCGCGCCTTCGGCTATCCACAGGCGTGACCTGCGCGGTCCGCGTGCCCCGTACCCTTGTCCCGTGACCAGCCCCACCCCCGACGCCCTCCTGGGCCCCGCCGACGTCCGTGAACTGGCGGCCGCCCTCGGCGTACGGCCCACCAAGCAGCGCGGCCAGAACTTCGTCATCGACGCCAACACGGTCCGCCGTATCGTGCGCACCGCCGAGGTCCGCCCCGACGACGTGGTCCTCGAGGTCGGCCCGGGGCTCGGCTCGCTCACCCTGGCGCTCCTCGAGGCCGCCGACCGGGTCACCGCCGTCGAGATCGACGACGTCCTGGCCGCCGCGCTGCCCGCCACCGTCGCCGCCCGCATGCCCGGGCGGGCCGAGCGGTTCGCGCTGGTCCACTCCGACGCGATGCACGTCACCGAGCTGCCCGGACCCGCCCCGACCGCGCTGGTCGCGAACCTGCCCTACAACGTGGCCGTCCCGGTGCTGCTGCACATGCTCGAGACGTTCCCGAGCATCGAGCGCACCCTCGTCATGGTCCAGTCGGAGGTCGCCGACCGGCTCGCCGCCGCGCCCGGCTCGAAGGTGTACGGCGTGCCGTCGGTCAAGGCCAACTGGTACGCGGAGGTCAAGCGGGCCGGTGCCATCGGGCGGAACGTCTTCTGGCCCGCGCCCAACGTCGACAGCGGGCTGGTCTCGCTGGTCCGCCGCGCGGAGCCGCTGAAGACCGGCGCCTCCCGGCGCGAGGTGTTCGCCGTCGTCGACGCGGCCTTCGCCCAGCGCCGCAAGACGCTGCGGGCCGCGCTCGCCGGGTGGGCGGGCTCGGCGGCCGCGGCGGAGGCCGCCCTGGTCGCGGCGGGGGTGTCGCCGCAGGCGCGGGGTGAGTCGTTGACCGTCGAGGAGTTCGCGCGCATCGCCGAGAACAAGGAGCTGGTTCAGCAGTGAGCGTCACCGTCCGCGTCCCCGCCAAGGTCAACGTCCAGCTCGCGGTCGGCGCGGCCCGCCCCGACGGCTTCCACGACCTGGCCAACGTCTTCCTCGCGGTGGGCCTGTACGACGAGGTCACCGTCACGGCGGCCGACGAACTGCGGGTGACCTGCGCCGGCCCCGACGCCGGCCAGGTCCCGCTCGACCGTACGAACCTCGCCGCCCGCGCCGCCCTGGCGCTCGCCGAGCGGTACGGCCGGGACGCGGACGTCCACCTCCACATCGCCAAGGACATCCCCGTCGCCGGGGGCATGGCGGGCGGCAGCGCGGACGGCGCGGGTGCCCTGCTGGCGTGCGACGCGCTGTGGGGGACGGGCGCCTCGCGCGAGGAACTCCTCGACATCTGCGCCGAGCTGGGCAGCGACGTGCCGTTCAGCCTGGTGGGAGGCGCGGCGCTCGGTACCGGGCGGGGCGAGAGGCTGACGGAGCTGGAGGTGGGGGGCACCTTCCACTGGGTGTTCGCGATGGCCTCGCGGGGGCTGTCCACACCGGCGGTGTTCCGGGAGTTCGACCGGCTGGGGGAGGGGCGGGAGATCCCCGAGCCCGTGGCCTCGCAGGAACTGCTCGACGCCCTGGCCAAGGGTGACGTCGACGCGCTCGCCGCCGCCGTCTCCGACTCCAACGGCCTTCAGCCGGCCGCGCTGTCGCTGTTCCCGGAGCTGGCGGACACGCTGGCGGCGGGGCGAGCGGCGGGGGCACTGGCCTCACTGGTGTCGGGATCGGGGCCGACCACGGCGTTCCTCGCCCGGGACGCGGAGGCGGCGGAGGGGATCGCGGATGCGCTGCGGGCCTCCGGCACCTGTCGCACGGTGCGTACGGCGGCAGGTCCCGTGCCGGGTGCGACGGTCGTCTGAGAGAGCCGGTCAGAGCTCGTCGACGGCCGTGAGATCGATGTCGATGCTGTAGGGCTTGTCGACCTTGATCCGGTCGCGGTGCATGCCCATGTGCACGTACGAGCGAGTGAGCGGATCCAGTTCATACACGTGGATGAGCGGCTTGCGGTCGGTCCCGTCACGCTCGACCCGCCAGAAATGGGGGATGCCGGCATTGCCGTACTTGTACGGCTTGGTCGTACGGTCGCGGGACTCCGAGTCCGGGGACACGACCTCGATGGCCAGCGCCACGTCCTGAGCCTGGTAGCTCGTCTGGTCCGGGCCGCGGACCGCATCGGCGTGGACCACACTCACATCGGGCTCCGGCCCGTTGCGCCGATCCAGAACGATGGTCATCTCTCGTTTGACCCTGTACTTCTTCGGCACGCCGCGCCGCAGTCCGCTGACCAACAGGTCGATCACATCTGCGTGAAAATTGCGCTGTGGACTCACGGTGATCAGGCTCCCGTCGATCAGCTCGGTGTGCGGCGGGAGATCAGGCAGCGTGAACAGGTCGTCCACGGTGTAGCCGTCCAGCGGCGGCACCGGCCACTGGACGCGGTGCTCTACGGACTCGGCGGTCATGGTTCCTCCCATGGACGGGATCCTGCTGCCTGCCCTCCACGGTAGCCGCCCGTTTCCGATCACGTCATCACGAAGAGTGACTGTCTCCTCGCGTTCCGGCCTTGTTCCGCCAGGGCCTACGCTTGAAAGCTGATCGATCCACCGGGCAGGAGAGAAATGGCCGTCAATCTGGTCAATGTCGAGAACGTCAGCAAGGTGTACGGGACGCGTGCGCTGCTCGACGGGATCTCCCTCGGTGTCTCCGAGGGGGACCGGATCGGGGTCGTGGGGCGCAACGGGGACGGCAAGACCACCCTCATCCGGATGCTGGCCAAGCTGGAGGAGGCCGACACCGGGCGGGTGACGCACTCCGGCGGGCTGCGGCTCGGGGTGCTGACGCAGCACGACTCCCTCGACCCCGAGGCGACCGTGCGGCACGAGGTCATCGGGGACATGGCCGACCACGAGTGGGCCGGGAACGCCAAGGTCAGGGACGTACTGACCGGGCTGTTCGGCGGGCTGGACCTGCCCGGGTTCCCCAAGGGCCTGGACACGGTCATCGGGCCGCTGTCCGGCGGTGAGCGGCGGCGGATCGCGCTCGCCAAGCTGCTCATCGAGGAGCAGGACCTGATCGTCCTCGACGAGCCGACCAACCACCTCGACGTCGAGGGCATCGCCTGGCTCGCCGAGCACCTGCGGAACCGCCGGTCCGCGCTCGTCTGCGTCACCCACGACCGCTGGTTCCTCGACCAGGTCTGCACCCGCATGTGGGACGTGCAGCGCGGTGACGTGTACGAGTACGAGGGCGGCTACTCCGACTACGTCTTCGCCCGCGCGGAGCGCGAACGGATCGCCGCCACCGAGGAGGTCAAGCGGCAGAACCTGGTCCGCAAGGAGCTGGCCTGGCTGCGGCGCGGCGCTCCCGCGCGGACGTCCAAGCCGAGGTTCCGGGTCGAGGCCGCGAACGAGCTGATCAAGGACGTCCCCCCGCCGCGTGACAGCAGCGAGCTGATGAAGTTCGCGTCGTCCCGGCTCGGCAAGACGGTGTTCGACCTGGAGGACATCACCGTCCAGGCCGGGCCCAAGGTGCTGCTCAAGCACGTGACCTGGCAGCTCGGGCCCGGGGACCGCATCGGTCTGGTGGGGGTCAACGGGGCGGGCAAGACGTCCCTGCTGCGGGCGCTGGCGGAAGCCGCCCGCAGCGAGGGGGAGGTGCAGCCCGCGGGGGGCAGCGTCCGCGTGGGCAAGACGGTCAAGCTCGCCTACCTCTCCCAGGAGGTCGCCGAGCTCGACCCCACCTGGCGGGTGCTGCAGGCCGTGCAGCAGGTGCGCGAGCGCGTCGACCTCGGCAAGGGGCGCGAGATGACCGCCGGGCAGCTGTGCGAGACGTTCGGGTTCAACAAGGAGAAGCAGTGGACGCCGGTGGGGGACCTGTCGGGTGGTGAGCGGCGGCGGTTGCAGCTGCTGCGGCTGCTGATGGACGAGCCCAACGTCCTCTTCCTCGACGAGCCCACCAACGACCTCGACATCGAGACCCTCACCCAGCTCGAGGACGTCCTCGACGGCTGGCCCGGCTCGATGATCGTCATCTCCCACGACCGGTTCTTCGTCGAGCGCACCACCGACCGGGTGTTCGCCCTCCTCGGCGACGGCGCCCTGCGGATGCTGCCGCGCGGGATCGACGAGTACCTGGAGCGCCGCAAGCGGATGGAGGAGGCCGCCGCCGCCTCGGTGGCCGCCGTCCCGGCCGCGGCGACCCAGGGTTCCGCCCCGGAGAGGAGCGCCGCCGACCAGCGCGCCGCCAAGAAGGAGCTCCAGAAGATCGAGCGCCAGCTCGACAAGATCTCCGAGAAGGAGACCAGGCTGCACGCCGCCATCGCCGAGCAGGCCACCGACTTCGCGAAGGTCGCCGAACTCGACGCCGAGCTGCGGGAACTGGCCGGACAGCGGGACGAATTGGAGCTGCGCTGGCTGGAACTGGCGGACGACGCCTGAGCCGCCGGCCCTGTCCGTGTACGGGGCGCGGGTGGCGTGAAGGGGGCGTGAAGGCGCGTAACGGGGGCATCACGGGCCGGTCCTCCCTTGGGAACAGGGGCGGATACGACCCGGTGGCGTGTCGGTGCCGGGTGATACAAAGGGGCCAGTCTGAGAAACGTCTGAATACGACTCTGGGTTCACTGCGTACCTCAGGGCGTGGCTAAAAATCAGTGAGTGAGGGGGGACGCGCTGATGACGCAGCCGCCGAACCAGCCGCCGCAGGGTGGCTTCGGAGCACCGCAGGATCCGCCGCCAGGGGGTGGCTTCGGGGCTCCGCAGCCGCCTCCGCAGGGTCCGCCGCAGCCCGGGTACGGGTATCCGCAGCAGCCTCCGCAGCAGCCGGGGCCGTACAACTCCGGGCCGTACGCCTCCGGGCCCTACGGCCCGCCGCAGCAGCCGGGTCCCTACGGGCAGCCCGGGTACGGATACCCGTCGCAGCCGCAGTTCCCCGGGACGCCCGGCACGCCGCCGCCCGGCGGGTCCGGCTCCCGCAACCCCTTCAAGGGCAAGCCCGCCATGATCATCGGTGCCGCGGTCGCCGCGCTGCTGGTGGCCGGCGGCACCGTGTGGGCCGTCTCCGGTGACGACGGCAAGAAGGACAAGAAGCCCGTCGCCAAGCAGACCGACGACCCCGAGCCGGGCGGCTCGTCCGGCGCCCCGGTGAACCCGGGCGACGGCAGCGGCGACGGCGGCGAGGACCCGGAGAACCTCAACGAGGGCCGTCAGGCCGGTGAGTCCAGGGTGCTCTGGTACAAGGAGGCACCCGACGCGCCCGGTTCCGGCGCCGACGCCCCCGGCATGTGGATCACCGGGAAGACGGCCGTGAAGGCCGCCTACAAGGAGCTCTCCGCCTACAACGTCGGTGACGGCGATCCCGCTTGGGACACCATCACCTTCCCGCAGGAGATCTGCGCGGTCACCCAGGAGAAGACGGCCGACGACAAGGTCGTCATCGCCTACAAGAGCGGCAAGAGCGACAGCGCCGAGTGCAACCAGCTGCAGCTCGTCGACCTCAACACCGGCGAGAAGGGCTGGAAGCAGGAGGTCGCGGACGGCGCGCTGTTCGACTCCGTGCTCTCCATCGAGATGACCCTTACCGGCGACACACTGATGGTGGGCCGCTCGCAGTCCGGCACGGCGTACGACGTGACCAGCGGCAAGAAGCTGTTCGACGCGAAGAAGTACGGCGACGCCCCCTGCTTCCCCGCCGCCTTCGCGGGTGGTGAGCGGCTGCTCCAGGTCGCGTCCTGCGGCGTCGGCGGCACCGACGAGCACGACGAGCTCCAGGAGCTCGACCCGAAGACCGGCAAGGTGAGGTGGACCCAGAAGTTCGACAAGGGGTGGCGCATCGAGCGCGCCTACTCCGTCGACCCGGTGGTCGTCTACAGCACCAACGAGGACAAGAAGGCGTGGAACATATCCGCCTTCACCGGCGGCAGCGGCAAGTTCCGCTCCGAGGTCACCGTCGACGAGGACTTCGCCCCCGGCTGCGGCTGGGCCATCCTCGCGCGCGACCTCCAGGGCTGCGAGGGCGCCGTCGTCGACGGGGACACCCTCTACCTGCCCACCGAGGCGACCACCGGGGCCAACGAGATCGTCGCCCTCAGCCTCGACAACGGCAAGGAGCGCTGGCGGGTCAAGTCCCCGGCCGACGAGTCCATGCAGCCCATCAAGGTCGAGGGCGGCAAGCTCATCGCCTACGTCGGGCCGTCGTACGACGCGGGCGGGCAGGTCGTGGCGATCCCCGTCAGCGGCAGCGACCACAAGCCGGCCGAGCTGATGCGGAACCCGCAGGGTGTCGCGGACATCGAGAACAGCTTCTTCAGCAAGTCGATCGACTGGGTCGACGGACGCTTCTACCTCTCGACCACACGGCTGACCGGCAATGACGAGTCGAAGGGGAAGTTGATGCTCGCCTACGGCAAGTGAGGTCGCGGCTCGTCTTCTTCCCGCAGTCCGTCACCCGTCGTCCGCCGTCCCTCGTCCCCTTCCCCGAGGTACTCACGTCATGACCCAGCCGCCTCCGCCGCCGCCCAACCAGCCTCCGCAGCAGCCGGGGTTCGGGCCGCCGCAGCAGCCGCCCACCCCTGGTGGGCCCGAACTCAACAAGGCCCCGGAGCCCGGATACGGGTATCCGCAGACCCCGCCGGCCCCGGCCGCCCCGCAGCCTCCGGTCACGCCGCCGCCGGCTCCGCAGGGGCCCGGGTACGGGTATCCGCAGCAGCCGCCGACCGCCGCCGGGTACGGGTATCCGGGGCAGCAGCAGCCGGGGGCGTACGGGCAACCCGGGTACGGACAGCCCGGGTACGGGCAGCCCGGCTACGGCCAGCCCGGGTACGGGCAGCCCGGCTACGGCCAGCCCGGGTACGGGTATCCGCAGCCGCCGACCATGCCGATGCAGCCGCAGCCGGGGGGTGGCGGGAAGAAGTTCAACACGCAGGCCGCCATCATCGTCTCGGCGGTCGCGGCCATCGCCCTGATCGTCGGCGCCGGTGTCTGGTACGCGTCCTCGTCCGGCAAGGACGACGACAAGAACACCACCGCGAACTCCGGCGGCACCGGCGGCAAGGACGAGAAGAACGGCGGCACCGGGGGCACCGGGGGCACCTCCTCCGGCGCCGAGGAGAAGGCACCGGCCGACACCGGTTCCAAGGTGCTGTTCCAGGTGCCCGCGCCCAAGGTCCCCAAGGGCACCACGAGCATCCCCACCTCCGGTTCCTGGCTGACCGACACGGTGTACGCCAAGAGCGGGATCGCCGAGGTCGTCGGCTACGACCGCGCCAAGGGCACCGAGAAGTGGACGGTCGACCTGCCCGGGCCGGTGTGCGAGGGCAGCGGCCGTGTCACCGAGGACAACAAGACGGCGATCATCTTCAAGCCCGCCATGCCGACCAAGACGGATCCGCAGTCCTGCACGCAGGTCGCGGTGATCGATCTGGAGACCGGCAAGCAGGTGTGGGCCAAGAGCGCCAAGTCCGGCACCATGCCGATCAGCTTCAACAACGTCACCATCAGCGGCGGTACCGTCGCGGCGGGCAGCATCAGCGGCGGCGCCGCCTGGGAGGTCGCCTCCGGCAAGCAGCTGTGGGCGCCCAAGACGTCCGACTCCTGCTACGACTCCGGGTACGGCGGCGGTGAGAAGCTCGTCGCGGTGCGCAAGTGCGGCACGTACGAGCAGCGGCAGCTGCACATCCAGACCATCGACCCGAAGACCGGGAAGGTGATCACCGAGTACAAGATGGACGAGGGCATCGAGTACGCCGCCGTCGTCTCCACCGACCCGCTGGTCGTGGCCGCCGATGTCGGTGACTCCGCGGGTGACGGCAGCGGCATCTCGGACTTCTTCTCCATCGACAACAAGACCGGCAAGCTGCGTACGCGCATCTCCGCGCCGGGCGAGGAGTACGCGGCCCGCTGCGACGCCATCTACAAGCTCGAGAAGTGCAGCGGGCTGGCGGTCGGCGAGGACAGGCTGTACATCGCGACCGAGGAGCACGAGGGCGGCGGGGAGTCGTACAGCCAGACCAACGAGGTCGTCGCCTTCGACCTGGCGACCGGCAAGCAGACCGGGCAGCGTGCCGACGCGGGTGACGGCTACACGATCACCCCGCTGCGGATGGACGGCGGCAACATCCTGGCGTACAAGCGTCCGCCGTACGACAAGGGCGGGCAGATCGTCAGCATCGACGGGGGGACCTTCAAGCAGACGACGCTGATGGAGAACCCGGCGACGGAGGCCGTGCGGGACGTGGAGACGCGGATGTCGCCGGAATACGCGGAGATCCTGTTCTCGCAGGGCGGTCTGTACATGTCCGGTGCGTACGCGAGTGACTTCTCGTCGGCTTCGGGCGAGAAGGAATACCTGGTGATCGCTTTCGGTACGAGCTGATCGTTCGTTTTCTTGTTTCTCGCGGCCCCGTCCCTGGTCAGGGACGGGGCCGCGGGCGTATCGCGCATCCTGCGCCCATCGCCGTCTAATGCGAGAATTTCGGTGATCCGGGGCGATTCTCGCCGGTAGGGGGAGCGCGGCGTCGAACAAGCGTGTAGCTTCCGGGGGCATCTCGGGGTGCGTTGTTATGGGGGGTTGGTTGTTCGATGGGAGTGCGGCTGATGGTGGTCGACGACCACCGATTGCTCGCCGAGGCGTTGGCCTCGGCGTTGAAGCTGCGGGGGCACCGGGTGCTGGCGGCTGCGGCGCCGGCTGCCGGGGCGGCGGATCTGGTGATCAGCAGGGCGCCCGAGGTGTGCCTGCTGGGGACGGCGGCGCCGGCGGAGGCGGGGGCGTTCGATCCGGTGGTGAAGATCAAGCGGGAGCGGCCGCAGGTGGCGGTGGTCGTGCTGGGGCCGGTGCCGTCGCCGCGGGGCATCGCGGCGGCGTTCGCGGCGGGGGCGTCGGGGTACGTGCGGCACGACGAGCGCATCGAGGGGGTCGAGCGGGCGATCACGAAGGCGCGGGCGGGGGAGGCCGCCGTGGCCCCGCAGTTGTTGCAGGGGGCGTTCGGGGAGCTGCTGAATCCCGCGGCGCAGCCGGACGACGAGGGCGCGCGGTTGTTGCAGATGCTGACGCCTCGGGAGGTGGAGGTGCTGGTGCGGGTCGCCGACGGGGAGGACACCCGGCTGATCGCGGCGGGCATGGGCATCGCGCCGTCCACGGCCCGGACGCATGTCCAGCGGGTCCTGATGAAACTGGGCGTGGGCTCCCGCCTGGAGGCGGCGGCCCTGGCCGCCCGGACGGGGCTGCTGGACCGGGCGGGGCCGGTGGGGGGCGGCTCCTAGTCCTGCGGCGCGGTGTCGGGTCCGGTGGGATGCCTGCGGCCCATCGTTCGGTCCGGTGGGTGCGGGCGCAGCGCCCACGGTCGGTGGATGGGTCGGGGCCGCGTCGGGGGGTGTCCGTCCTCGGACCGGCGCGATGGGGTCACTTGGATGAGGTGCGGGGCGCGGACGCGCCGCCCACTGCGGGCGGCCACCCCCGCCCCGCCCCTTCCCGCCGTACGCGGCGTAACCGCAGCACCCCCGCGATCCGCGGGCAATCGCATGCCGCGTCCCCCGCCGCTCCCGCGGGCAGTCGTGCCTCCCCCAGTGCCTGAAGGGCCTGGGAGGTACCCCCAGGGCGATGGGGGTTCCCCCGCTCGAGCGAAGCCGAGAGTGGGGGAGGGGGGACGCGACGGCACCCCGCAGCGCTGGGCTGCGCGAACACCCCTTGGCCCACACCGACGCCGGTCGCCCGGCACGGCGCCGGGCCGCGCGACCCGTACAGCCCCGCTCACTCCTCCCGTTCCCCCGGAACGACATCCGGCGGCGGCGGAGCCGTCGGCCTGAGCTTCAGCCAGAGGAGGAACAACAGGCCCAGGACCAGCATCCCCAGCCCCGTCCAGAGGTTGATGTTGACCCCCTCGGCCTTGTCGATGTCCGCATCGGACGCGGTGAATCCCGCGATCGTGACGATCACGCCGTACACGACGAACAGCCCGCCGATGATCCGCCGGATGTCGAACAGCCGCGCGGCCGTCGCGGACTTGGTCTCCAGCTCGGTGATCTCCCGCTGGAGATCACGCTCGGAGTAGTGCTCGGACATGGTCTCTCCATCCTCCCGCGATCAGAACGAGAACGGGATGTAGCAGGCGGCAGCCAGGATCACCGCACCCCAGCCCAGCAGCGCGGGCTTGCGGTACCACGCGTCGTCGCCCTCGGCGGGCGGCTCCGCCATGCCGGGCGAGCGCGTGCCGTAGACCAGGCCCTGGAGCTCGTCGGCGGGCTTGGGCGCGGTGAAGAGCGACACGGCGACCATGACCACCGCGCCCGCGACGAAGCCGGCGATCGCGGAGACGAAGTTGGCGCCCTGGTCGGAGGGGATGTCGATGATGCCCTGCTTGTAGATGACGAAGTAGTTGATCATCGCGGCGGTGGTGCCGGCGATCAGGCCCCAGAAGCCGGACTTCATGGACGCCCGCTTCCAGAACATGCCGATGATGAAGACCACGAACATCGGCACGTTGAAGAAGGAGAAGAGCGTCTGGAGGTAGCTCATGATGTTGGAGAAGGAGCTGGCCAGGAACGCCGTGCCGATGGAGGCGAGGACGCCGATCGCGGTGATCAGGCGGCCGAAGCGGACGTAGTACGCGTCCTCGCGGTGCTTCACCACGTACTTCGCCCAGATGTCGGTGGTGAAGACGGTGTTGAAGGAGGAGACGTTGGCCGCCATGCCGGCCATGAACGCGGCCAGCAGGCCGGTGACGGCGATGCCCAGTACGCCGTTGGGCAGGAGCTGCTCCATCAGGTACGGGATGGCGTCGTTGTACTGGAGGTCCGAGTCGGGCGTGCCGATGGCGGGCACGAGGACCGCCGCGACCAGGCCCGGGATCATCACCAGGAACACGATGAAGATCTTCGGGAACGCGGCGATGAGCGGGGTGCGCTGGGCCGCCGAGAGGTTCTTGGCGGACAGGGCGCGCTGCACCTCGGCGAAGTTCGTCGTCCAGTAGCCGAAGGAGAGGACGAAGCCGAGGCCGAGGACGATGGTCAGCCAGTTGGCGCCGAGCGGGTTGTCGCTGCCGATGCCGGTGCCGCCCCAGGAGGTCATGAAGTCGTCGCCGCGCGACGCGGTGAGGGAGTCGGACAGGCCGTCCCAGCCGCCGACGCTCTTCAGGCCGAGCACGGTGATGGGGATGAGCGCGGCGAGGATGACGAAGAACTGCAGGACCTCGTTGTAGATCGCCGAGGACAGGCCGCCGAGGGTGATGTAGGCCAGGACGAAGAAGCCGGCGACGACGATCGCCACCCACTGCGGCCAGCCGAGGAGGGCCTCGACCACGATCGCGAGGGCGTACAGGTTGACGCCGGCGATCAGGATGGCGGCGGCCGCGAAGAGGCCCGAGCTGAGCAGGTGGGCCGCCTTGTCGAAGCGCAGCAGCAGGAACTCGGGGACCGAGCGGACCTTGCTGCCGTAGTAGAACGGCATCATCACCAGGCCCAGGAAGACCATCGCGGGGATGGCGCCGATCCAGTACCAGTGGGTCGTGTAGACGCCGTACTGGGCGCTGTTGGCGGCCATGCCGAGGATCTCGGTGGCGCCGAGGTTGGCCGCGATGAAGGCCAGACCGGTGACCCAGGCGGGCAGGGAGCGGCCGGAGAGGAAGAAGTCGAGGCTGGTTCTGACCGAGCGGCGGGCGGCGAAGCCGATGCCCAGCACGACGACGAAGTAGATCCCGAGGATCGTGTAGTCCAGCCAGTTGGTGGGGAGTCGAAGCTCTGCGGCTAGGTATGTGGGGGTTTGCATACACACTCGCTTCGTTCGCGAACTGATCCGGTGCGGAACCCGTGCCTCCGTGTTCAGTGATTGAACACTTCCCGTGACGTTCTTTGTTTGATTGTGATAAGCGGGGCTCGCTGATGGGTTGTGATGTGTTATGTTCGATTGTGTTGAATGGTTGGCGGGTGCAGAGGAGTACGGCAGTGAAGAAGACCTCGACCCGGCTGGCCGACGGTCGCGAGCTCATCTACTACGACCTGGGCGACGACACCGTCCGCGACGCCGTCGACCGCCGCCCGCTGGACGCCACCGTCACCACCTCCGAGATCCGCCGCGACGTACTCCTTGGCGACTCCGTCGCCATCGCCTCGCACCGTCAGGGGCGTACGTACCACCCGCCGGCCGACGAGTGCCCGCTGTGCCCCTCCGAGGGCGACCGGCTGAGCGAGATCCCGGACTCGTCGTACGACGTGGTCGTCTTCGAGAACCGTTTCCCCTCGTTGGCCGGGGACTCGGGCCGGTGCGAGGTCGTCTGCTTCACCTCCGACCACCACTCGTCCTTCGCCGGGCTGAGCGAGCGGCAGGCGCGACTGGTGCTCGACGCCTGGACCGACCGGACCTCCGAGCTGTCGCATCTGCCCTCCGTCGAACAGGTCTTCTGCTTCGAGAACCGGGGGGCCGAGATCGGCGTCACCCTCCAGCACCCGCACGGGCAGATCTACGCCTACCCCTTCACCACCCCCCGCACCGCCCTGATGCTGCGCCAAGTGGCGGTACACAAGGAGGCGACGGGCGGTGAGAACCTGTTCGACGCCGTGCTGGAGCGGGAACGGGCCGACGAGCGGATCGTCCTTGAGGGTGAACACTGGGTGGCCTTCGTGCCGTACGCGGCGCACTGGCCCTACGAGGTCCACCTCTACCCCAAGCGCCGGGTGCCCGACCTGCTCGGACTGGACGAGGCGGCGCGCACGGAGTTCCCCCAGGTGTATCTGGAACTCTTGAAGCGCTTCGACCGGATCTTCGGGGAGGGCGAGCCTCCGACGCCGTACATCGCGGCCTGGCACCAGGCCCCGTTCGGGCAGCTGGAGGACTTCGAGGGCGTCACGCGTGACGACTTCGCGCTGCACCTCGAGCTTTTCACCATTCGCCGCACATCCGGCAAGCTGAAGTTCCTCGCGGGCTCCGAGTCCGGCATGAACGTCTTCATCAACGACGTGCCGCCGGAGCGCGCGGCCGAGCGACTGCGAGAGGTAGCGAGTTCATGAGCGGGAAGTACCTGGTGACGGGCGGGGCCGGTTACGTCGGCAGTGTCGTCGCCCAGCATCTGCTGGAGGCCGGCCACGAGGTCGTCGTGCTCGACAACCTCTCCACCGGGTTCCGGGAAGGTGTTCCCGCGGGTGCGTCGTTCATCGAGGGCGACATCCGCGACTCCGCCAAATGGCTGGACTCCTCCTACGACGGCGTCCTGCACTTCGCCGCGTTCTCCCAGGTCGGCGAGTCGGTGGTGAAGCCGGAGAAGTACTGGGACAACAACGTCGGCGGCACCATGGCGCTGCTCGGCGCGATGCGCGAGGCGGGCGTGCGCCGGCTCGTGTTCTCCTCCACGGCGGCGACGTACGGCGAGCCGGAGCAGGTCCCGATCGTCGAGTCCGCGCCCACCCGGCCCACGAACCCGTACGGCGCCTCGAAGCTCGCCGTCGACCACATGATCACCGGTGAGGCGGCGGCGCACGGACTGGGCGCGGTCTCCCTGCGCTACTTCAACGTGGCCGGCGCCTACGGGCAGCACGGCGAGCGGCACGACCCCGAGTCGCACCTCATCCCGCTCGTGCTGCAGGTGGCCCAGGGACGGCGCGACGCGATCTCCGTCTACGGCGACGACTACCCGACGCCGGACGGCACCTGCGTGCGCGACTACATCCACGTCGCCGACCTGGCCGAGGCCCATCTGCTCGCGCTGCGGGCCGCCGCGCCCGGCGAGCACCTGATCTGCAACCTCGGCAACGGCAACGGATTCTCCGTCCGCGAGGTCGTCGAGACGGTCCGTCAGGTCACCGGCCACCCGATCCCCGAGGTCGTGGCCCCCCGCCGGGGCGGCGACCCGGCGGTCCTGGTCGCGTCGGCCGACACCGCCCGCGAGAAACTGGGCTGGAACCCGTCGCGCGCCGACCTCGCGGGGATCGTCGCGGACGCGTGGGAGTTCGCGCAGCAGCGCGCCAAGCAGCAGGCCGAGCAGGCCGAGTAGAACGTCACGAAGGGTCAGGGGTCAGGGCATGAGCGAGTCCAGCGAGGCCGTCGCGGGGTCCGTCGCCGAGCGGTTCGAGGAGCTGTACGGGGCCGCGCCGGACGGGGTGTGGGCGGCACCGGGCCGGGTCAACCTCATCGGCGAGCACACCGACTACAACGACGGCTTCGTCATGCCGTTCGCCCTGCCGCACACCGCGGTCGCGGCGGTGTCCCGGCGCGACGACGGCGTCCTGCGGCTGCACTCCGCCGACGTGGACGGGCCCGTCGTGGAACTGACGGTGGACGCCCTGGCCCCCGAGTCCGACAAGCGGTGGACCGCCTACCCGGCGGGCGTGGTGTGGGCGCTGCGCGAGGCCGGGCACACCGTCACCGGCGCCGACATCCACCTCGCCTCGACCGTCCCGGCGGGCGCGGGCCTGTCGTCCTCGGCCGCCCTGGAGGTCGTGGTCGCGCTCGCCCTGAACGACCTGTTCGGCCTCGGTCTGCGCGGCTGGCAGCTGGCCCGGCTGTGCCAGCGCGCGGAGAACGTCTACGTCGGCGCCCCGGTCGGCATCATGGACCAGACGGCCTCGGCCTGCTGCGAGAGCGGCCACGCCCTGTTCCTCGACACCCGTGACCTCTCCCAGCGCCAGATCCCCTTCGACCTGGCCGCCGAGGGCATGCGCCTGCTCGTCGTCGACACCCAGGTCAAGCACAGCCACAGCGAGGGCGAGTACGGCAAGCGCCGCGCGGGCTGCGAGAAGGGCGCGGCCCTGCTGGGCGTCGACGCCCTGCGGGACCTCCCGTACGAGGAACTGGACGCGGCGCTGGAACGGCTCGGCGACGAGGAGGAGGTCCGCCGGCTGGTCCGCCACGTGGTGACGGAGGACCAGCGGGTCGAACGGGTCGTCTCCCTGCTGGAGTCGGGCGACACCCGGGCCATCGGGCCCGTCCTGGTCGAGGGCCACGCCTCCCTGCGCGACGACTTCCGCGTCTCCTGCCCCGAACTCGACCTGGTGGTGGAGACCGCCGTCACCTCCGGCGCCCTCGGCGCCCGCATGACCGGCGGCGGCTTCGGCGGCTCGGCCATCGTCCTGGCGGAGGAGACGGACGTGCCCGCCGTCACCAAGGCGGTGGAGGAGGCCTTCGCGGCGGCCGGGTTCAAGGCCCCGCGTGTCTTCGAGGCGGTCCCCGCGGCGGGGGCGCGGCGGGTGCGCTGACGGTCCCCGGGAACCGCCGGGGCGTGAAACGGGTGGGTCCGTGACTCGGCGGGTCCTGTGCCCGGCGGTGCGCCGAGGCGGGGCGGCGGCGCCGGGCAGGGCGCGGTGTCACCATCCGCTGAGCGTGTAGGCGGCGCCAGGGCGATACGGATCGGGGATCAGGCCGGGTTCGGGTGCAGGGGCGTCCGCGCGGTCCCGCGGGCCGTTCGGACCTCGGCGACGGCCGCGGTGACGGCGGTGCCGAAGGCCGGCTCCTGCCGGGCCACGATCCGACCGCGGAACCCCTCGACGAGGCGGACGACACCGGAGAGGCCGGCGGGGTCGGCATGGTTGATCTCACGGGCCGGCGCGAAGGACATGGGACTCGATCCCGAGCGGTAGGAGCGGCAGCGGACGGGCGCCGTCGGGTCGGGTCAGCTGAGCCGCTTCGTCAGGGTGTACTCCGTGATCCCCGGCGGATAGTCGGGAATCACGCACACCACCTCGTAGCCGTGCTTCCGGTAGAAGGCCGGGGCCTGGAAGTCCCAGGTCTCCACGCGGGAGGCCGTGCAGCCGCGTTCGGCGGCGAGGCGTTCCGCCTCCGTCAGCAGGCGGGAGCCGAGACCCGCCCCCCGGTGGCGGGCGTCGACCCAGAGATAGGTCACGTGCAGCCACGTCGTCCAGGTGTGGCCGACCAGGCCGCCGGCCAGTCCGCCGTTCGCATCCAGCACCCACACGTGCAAAGGCGCTTCGCGTTCGGCCGGGGTTCCGCGCAGTGCCCGCAGGATCGGTGAGGCCGCGGTGTTCGTGTCCCTCAGCCGCCTGCGGAGCAGATCACGTCGGGCCTTGTCGACTTCTGTCTCAAGACGAAACATGCGGCTCACCATAAACGCGCAAGGCCGCCAGTTCTGCAAATAACCTTCCGCTCCCGGCGCCCGCCCGTACCCTGATGAACAGCGCCGGTGGGGGCCGGCGCCGTTCAGGGGGCGAGACGGTCGGGTACGGCGTCCGAGGCGGGGGTGGCGGTTGTCGCGCGGCGGCGGCCGTGCGGCTGCGGCGGCCCGTCCCACGTCCGGTGAGTGAGTGAAGTGACAGGGCCTCGGCGTCGTACCCGCGCCGGTGTCGTCCTCCGACGATGGGGTAGTCCCCTGCTCTGGGAAGAGCGTGGGGGAGGGGGGTTTCGTGGTTCGTATCCGAGTCCTGGTCGTCGACGACCATCGCATCTTCGCCGAGTCGCTGGCCGCGGCCCTGGCCGCGGAGCCCGACGTCGACGTGTCCGCGGCGGGCAGCGGCCCGGCCGCGTTGCGCTGTCTGGAGCGGGGGGCCGCCGAGGGGCGGCGGTTCGACGTGCTGCTCGTCGACGCCGACCTGGGCGGCAAGGTGCCGGGCGGCCGGCCGGCCGTGCCCGTGCAGGCCGGTGACGAGGACGGGCTCGTCGACGGGATAGCGCTGGTCACCGGGGTGCGTGCGGCGCAGCCGCAGGTACGGATCGTCGTCCTCGCCGAGAAGGACGACCCGGCCCGGGCCGCACTCGCCCTGCAGGCGGGAGCCTCCGGGTGGGTGGCCAAGGACTGCTCGCTGAGCCGGCTGCTCACCGTCATCCGGGGGGTGCTGCGCGACGAGACGCATCTGCCGCCCGCGCTGCTGACGGGGGTGCTGCGGGAGCTGACCGCCGCCCGGCGGCACCGCACGGAGAGCGAGCGGCTCGTGGAGTCCCTGACCCCGCGTGAGCGGGAGGTGCTGCGGTGCATGGTCGCGGGGCTGGGGCGCAAGGCGGTCGCCGAGCGCCTGTACCTGTCCCCGCACACCGTACGGACCCATATGCAGAACGTCCTCGGGAAGCTGGGCGTGCACTCCACCCTCGCCGCGGTGGCCCTCGCCCGGCGGGCGGGTGTCGGGCCCGTCGACCTAACCGGGGATGTTGTCGAACGGGGCGGTCAACTGGCGTAGCAGGCCGGCCAGTTCGCTGCGCTGGGCGCGGGTGAGTTCGGAGAGGATCGCCCGCTCCTGCGCCAGCAGCCCGGCCAGTGCCTGGTCGGCGCGGTCGCGGCCCTCGTCCGTGAGCCGGACCAGGACACCGCGCCGGTCACTGGGGTCGGGCAGCCGCTCCACCAGGCCCTTCTTGGCGAGGCGGTCGATGCGGTTGGTCATCGTGCCCGAGGTGACGAGCGTCTGCGTGAGGAGCTGCCCCGGCGAGAGCTGGTACGGGGTGCCCGCGCGGCGCAGTGCGGTCAGCACGTCGAACTCCCAGGACTCCAGGCCGTGCTCGGTGAAGGCGAGCCGGCGTGCCCGGTCCAGGTGCCGGGCCAGTCTGCTCACCCGGCTGAGCACCTCGAGCGGTTCCACGTCGAGGTCCGGGCGCTCCCGGCGCCACGCTGCGACCAGCCGATCGACCTCGTCCTCCATGACGATCAGTGTAGTGGTTGTGTCGACGTGAAGTCTCTTGATGTCGAGTCTCTTGACGTCGAGATGGGTGGGGGTGAGAGTGGGTACCCGTCCACCGGCATCCGGGAGGCTTCATGTCCGCAGCGACCCCCACCTGGGACCCCGCCCAGTACCTGCGCCACGCCGGTCACCGCACCCGGCCCTTCACCGACCTGCTCGCCCGCGTCCCGGACCTCCCGGGGGACCCGCCGCGCATCGCCGACCTCGGCTGCGGCGCCGGCAACGTCACGGCCCTGCTCGCCGACCGCTGGCCCACCGCCCGCATCACCGGCTACGACAACTCGCCCGAGATGCTCGGCAAGGCCCGCGCCGACCACGAGGGCGGCGGGCTGGACTTCGTCCACGCCGACGTCCGCACCTGGGTGCCGGAGGGGTCGTACGACCTCATCGTCAGCAACGCCACGCTGCAATGGGTCCCGGGGCACGTGGAGCGGTTCCGCGACTGGGTCGAAGGACTCGCCCCCGGCGGCACCTTCGCCTTCCAGGTCCCCGGCAACTTCGACGCCCCCAGCCACGCACTCATGCGGGAACTGGCCGCCTCCCCGCCCTGGCGCGACCGCCTGGACGGCGTCCTGCGCCACGACGACGCCGTGCTCCGGCCGGAGGCCTACCTGGAGCACCTGACCGCCCTCGGCTGCACGACCGACGCCTGGGAGACGACGTACGTGCACCTGCTGGAGGGGGAGGATCCCGTCCTCGACTGGGTCGAGGGCACGGGCCTGCGTCCCGTCCTGACGGCTCTGGCGGACGAGCCCGAGGCCCGCGACGCGTTCGTCGGCGCCTACCGGTCCGCCCTGCGAACGGCCTACCCGACCGGTCCGCACGGCACCCCGCTCCCCTTCCGCCGCGTCTTCGCGGTCGCCGTCAAGGAGGCGTGAAGGCATGCTCACCGCCGTCGACCACGTGCAGCTCGCCGCCCCGCCCGGCTCCGAGGAACGGCTGCGCGCCTACTACGCCGGTGTCCTCGGCATGACCGAGACGCCGAAGCCGCCGGCCCTGGCGGCGCGCGGCGGCTGCTGGTTCGAGGCCGGAGACGTAGGGCTCCACCTGGGCGTCGAGCACGACTTCCGGCCCGCGAGGAAAGCCCACCCCGGCCTGAGGGTGACCGGCATCGAGGCGTACGCCGCCCGACTGGCCGCCCACGGAGCCCCCGTCACCTGGGACGACGACCTCCCGGGCCACAAGCGCTTCTACTCCGACGACCCGGTGGGCAACCGGCTGGAGTTCCTGGAGCCGTCGGCCGGAGCGCCCGTGCCACGTCGATGACCACCGGCGGCGGCCAAGGCGTTCTCCAGATCCTCGATCACCCGGGGAGCGACGAGGAGGGCCACCACCCGGCCTTCATCCGTGAGGGCGATGGGCTCTCGGCTGCCGGCCACCCGGCGGATCAGCTCCTCCAGTCGGAGGGCGGCCTCGTCGACCGTCATCTCGATCATGCGCGCACCGTCCCACGCGGTCGGACGGCCGCGCAGCCTCTTCAGCCCGAATTCAGCTCTTCCGGTGGCCTATCAGCCGCGGCTTCGGCTCCAGGCCGTCCAGGCCGTGCCAGGCCAGGTTGACCAGATGGGCCGCCACCTCCGCCTTCTTCGGCTTGCGCACGTCCAGCCACCACTGGCCCGTCAGCGCCACCATCCCGACCAGGGCCTGCGCGTACAGCGGCGCCAGCTTCGGGTCGAAGCCGCGGCTCTTGAACTCGCGGCCCAGGATGTCCTCCACCTGGGTGGCGATGTCCGAGATCAGCGAGGCGAAGGAACCCGTCGACTGGGGGATGGGGGAGTCACGGACCAGGATGCGGAAACCGTCCGTGTACTCCTCGATGTAGTCCAGGAGCGCGAACGCGGCCTGCTCGCACAGCTCACGCGGATGGCCGGCCGTCAGCGAGCCCGTCACCATGTCCAGCAGACGCCGCATCTCGCGGTCCACCACCACCGCGTACAGGCCCTCCTTGCCGCCGAAGTGCTCGTACACCACCGGCTTGGAGACCCCGGCCTTCGCCGCGATCTCCTCCACCGACGTGGCCTCGAAGCCCTTCGCCGCGAACAGGGTGCGGCCGATCTCCAGCAGCTGCTGGCGGCGCTCCGCACCGGTCATCCGGGTACGGCGGGTGCGCCGCGGTTTCTCGTCGCTCGGGGTGCTGCTGGAGTCGGTCGCCACGGCGACCATCATGCCGCCTCGACGGACTCCGTCCCCTGCCGGGCGCCGCCTTCCGAGGTGTTACGGCGCGAATCGATACGCGAGCGTGACGGCCACCGCACGTCGTAGGCCCAGCCCAGCTGCTCGAACCAGCGGATCAGCCGGGCGGAGGAGTCCAGCTGCCCGCGCTCCACACCGTGCCGCGCCGAGGTCGGGTCGGCGTGGTGCAGGTTGTGCCAGGACTCACCGCAGGACAGGACCGCCAGCCACCACACGTTGCCCGAACGGTCCCGCGACTTGAAGGGACGCTTGCCGACCGCGTGGCAGATCGAGTTGATCGACCAGGTCACGTGGTGCAGCAGCGCCACCCGCACGAGCGACCCCCAGAAGAACCCGGTGAACGCGCCCCACCACGACATCGTGACCAGGCCGCCGATCAGCGCGGGCAGCGCCAGCGACAGCGCCGTCCACAGGATGAACTGCCGGGAGATCGCCCGCAGCGTCCGGTCCTTGATCAGGTCCGGCGCGTACTTGTCCTGCGGCGTCTGCTCCTCGTCGAACATCCAGCCGATGTGCGCCCACCACAGGCCCTTCATCAGCGCCGGGACCGTCTCCCCGTACTTCCACGGCGAATGCGGGTCGCCCTCGTCGTCGGAGAACTTGTGGTGCTTGCGGTGGTCGGCCACCCACCGCACCAGCGGCCCCTCCACCGCCATCGACCCGGCGATCGCCAGCGCGATCTTCAGCGGCCGCTTCGCCTTGAACGAACCGTGCGTGAAGTGGCGGTGGAAACCGATGGTGATGCCGTGGCAGCCGAGGAAGTAGAAGAAGACCAGCAGACCGAGGTCCAGCCAGCTCACCCCCCACCCCCACGCCAGCGGCACCGCGGCCACCAGCGCCAGGAAGGGGACGGTGATGAAGAGCAGCAGCGTGATCTGCTCGATGGAGCGCTTGCGCTCACCGCCCAGCGTGGCGGAGGGCGCCGCGTCGTCGGACCCGGGTTGTTTCGGAGCTTCGTGCAGCACGTCGGAGCCTGAGGTCATGCGTGTCCCCTGTGGGGTATGTGGACTGAGGGTGGGTGCCGAGCCGCCGGAAACGCACTGTATACCTACGCTTCCGTAACCTACGGCAACGTAAGTATGGCAGTGCGTAGCCCGGCGGCAAGAGCCCGTGAGCCTGCGCGTCCGGGTCGACACCTATCCTTGAAGTCGGTCGGACAGCGCGGTCCGCTCTGATTTCTTCCCGGACGTCCGGCCCGCAAGCGGCGCACGCCGCGCGAGACGCCGTCCGGGTTCCCTCCCAGACGAGCTTCAACACTGCAAGGAGCCGCACCTGTGAGCAGTGCCGACGACCAGACCACCACGACGAGCAGCGAGCTGCGCGCCGACATCCGCCGACTGGGCGACCTCCTGGGCGAGACCCTGGTCCGGCAGGAGGGCCCGGAGCTGCTCGACCTCGTCGAGAAGGTGCGCCGACTCACCCGTGAGGACGGCGAGGCCGCCGCCGAGCTGCTGCGGGGCACCGAACTGCAGACCGCGGCCAAGCTGGTCCGCGCCTTCTCCACCTACTTCCACCTCGCCAACGTCACCGAGCAGGTACACCGCGGCCGCGAACTGCGCGCCCGCCGCGCCGCCGAGGGCGGACTGCTCTCCCGCACCGCCGACCGCCTCAAGGACGCCGACCCCGAGCACCTGCGCGAGACGGTCCGCAACCTCAACATCCGGCCCGTCTTCACCGCGCACCCCACCGAGGCCGCCCGCCGCTCCGTCCTCAACAAGCTCCGCCGGATCGCCGCCCTCCTCGACACCCCGGTCATCGCCTCCGACCGGCGCCGCCTGGACACCCGGCTCGCCGAGAACATCGACCTCGTCTGGCAGACCGACGAACTGCGCGTGGTCCGCCCCGAACCCGCCGACGAGGCCCGCAACGCCATCTACTACCTCGACGAGCTGCACGCCGGCGCCGTCGGCGACGTCCTGGAGGACCTCACCGCCGAGCTGGAGCGCGTCGGCGTCCACCTCCCCGACGACACCCGCCCCCTCACCTTCGGCACCTGGATCGGCGGCGACCGCGACGGCAACCCCAACGTCACCCCCCAGGTCACCTGGGACGTCCTCATCCTCCAGCACGAACACGGCATCAACGACGCCCTGGAGATGATCGACGAACTGCGCGGCTTCCTCTCCAACTCCATCCGCTACACGGGCGCGACGGAGGAGCTGCTGGCCTCCCTCCAGGCCGACCTCGACGCCCTCCCCGAGATCAGCCCCCGCTACAAGCGGCTCAACGCCGAGGAGCCCTACCGGCTCAAGGCCACCTGCATCCGGCAGAAGCTGGAGAACACCAAGCTCCGCCTCGCCAAGGGCACCCCCCACGAGCCCGGCCGCGACTACCTCGGCACCGGCGAACTCCTCGCCGACCTGCGCATCATCCAGGCCTCCCTGCGCGAACACCGCGGCGGCCTCTTCGCCGACGGCCGCCTCGCCCGGGTGATCCGCACCCTGGCCGCCTTCGGCCTCCAGCTCGCCACCATGGACGTACGCGAACACGCCGACGCCCACCACCACGCCCTCGGCCAGCTGTTCGACCGGCTCGGCGAGGAGTCGTGGAGGTACGCGGACATGCCCCGCGAGTACCGCTCCAAGCTCCTCGCCAAGGAACTGCGCAGCAGGCGCCCGCTCGCCCCCACCCCGGCGCCCGTCGACGCCGCCGGCGAGAAGACCCTCGGCGTCTTCCAGACCGTCAAGCGGGCCCTGGAGGTCTTCGGACCCGAGGTCGTCGAGTCCTACATCATCTCCATGTGCCAGGGCGCCGACGACGTCTTCGCCGCCGCCGTCCTCGCCCGCGAGGCCGGACTGATCGACCTGCACGCCGGCTGGGCGAAGATCGGCATCGTGCCCCTGCTGGAGACCACCGACGAGCTCAAGGCCGCCGACACCATCCTCGAGGACATGCTCGCCGACCCCTCCTACCGGCGCCTCGTCGCCCTGCGGGGCGACGTCCAGGAGGTCATGCTCGGCTACTCCGACTCCTCCAAGTTCGGCGGCATCACCACCAGCCAGTGGGAGATCCACCGCGCGCAGCGGCGCCTGCGCGACGTCGCCCACCGCTACGGCGTACGGCTCAGGCTGTTCCACGGCCGCGGCGGCACCGTCGGCCGCGGCGGCGGCCCCACCCACGACGCCATCCTCGCCCAGCCCTGGGGCACCCTCGAGGGCGAGATCAAGGTGACCGAGCAGGGCGAGGTCATCTCCGACAAGTACCTCATCCCGGCCCTCGCCCGGGAGAACCTGGAACTGTCCGTCGCGGCCACCCTCCAGGCGTCCGCCCTGCACACCGCACCCCGCCAGTCCGACGAGGCCCTCGCCCGCTGGGACGCCGCCATGGACGTCGTCTCCGACGCCGCCCACACGGCCTACCGGAGACTCGTCGAGGACCCCGACCTGCCGACGTACTTCCTGGCCTCCACGCCCGTCGACCAGCTCGCCGACCTGCACCTGGGCTCGCGGCCCTCCCGCCGCCCCGGCTCGGGCGTCTCGCTCGACGGACTGCGCGCCATCCCGTGGGTGTTCGGCTGGACCCAGTCCCGGCAGATCGTCCCCGGCTGGTTCGGTGTCGGCTCCGGCCTCAAGGCCCTGCGCGAGGCCGGCCTCGACACCGTGCTCGACGAGATGCACCAGCAGTGGCACTTCTTCCGCAACTTCATCTCCAACGTCGAGATGACCCTCGCCAAGACGGACCTGCGCATCGCCCAGCACTACGTCGACACCCTCGTCCCCGACGAGCTCAAGCACGTCTTCGACACCATCAAGGCCGAACACGAACTCACCGTCGCCGAGGTCCTGCGCGTCACCGGCGAACAGGAACTCCTCGACGCCGACCCGGTCCTCAAGCAGACCTTCACCATCCGCGACGCCTACCTGGACCCGATCTCCTACCTCCAGGTGGCCCTCCTCAAGCGCCAGCGCGACGCCGCCGGCGCCGGCGAACAGCCCGACCCGCTGCTCTCCCGCGCCCTGCTGCTCACCGTCAACGGTGTCGCGGCCGGCCTGCGCAACACCGGCTGACCTGCCGGAAAGAAGGGGTGCCCCCGGCCGTACGAGGCCGGGGGCACCCCTTCGTCCTGCACGGCTTCGTCCTACACGGCCAGGAAAGCCGCGGTGAGCAGGGCCACCCCGGACAGCGCCATCACCCACGCCGCCCGCGTCCGCAGCAGACCGCCGGCCACGACGACCGACGCGAGCAGCAGCGCGCCGCCCAACGGAACCCACGCGTAGAGGATCCCGGCGGGACCCGAGCGGACGGCGTCCGTGCCGCCCGGCTTCAGCACCACCGGGTACGTCCGCCCCTCCGCCACGGCCACCGAGTCCTCCAGCACGACCTCCGCGCGCGGCTGCGACCCCGGCGACAGCGGCGCGTACGGCCCCGTGCACGTCGTCGCGCCGCACCGCGTCACCTCCACCGTGCCGCGCTCACGCCCCTTCGTCAGCATCGCGTGCTGCGCCGTACCCCACGACGCCCACACACCCGCGATCAGGATCAGCACGACGACCGTGCCCATCACCGCGAACCGGCCGAACCGCAGGGCGGTGGAGCCGGGGGAGGAGCGGACCGCAGAAGGCATGGCCGAGATCCTTGGCCATAACCTTGCGGTCGGTCAACTCCGGTGGGCTCCGACGAGCCCCGGCAGAGGGACGAGCCAACCGGTGCGCCCCTCAGCACGTCACGAGTTGTACGTCCCCTGCGCCCGCTCCAGCCCCTCGATCACCAGACACTCCACCGCGTCCGCCGCCCGGTCCACGAAGTAGTCCAGCTCCTTGCGCTCCGCCGACGAGAAGTCCTTCAGCACGAAGTCCGCCACCTGCATCCGACCCGGCGGCCGCCCGATCCCGAACCGCACCCGGTGGTACTCCCGCCCGAACGCCTTCGTCAGCGACTTCAGCCCGTTGTGACCGTTGTCCCCGCCACCCAGCTTCAGCCGCAGCGTCCCGTAATCGATGTCCAGCTCGTCATGGACCGCGACCACCCGCTCCGCCGGCACCTTGTAGAACTCCCGCAGCGCGTTCACCGGCCCGCCCGACAGATTCATGTACGACATCGGCTTCGCCAGGACCACCCGCCGGCCGGCGGGCCCCGGCGGACCGATCCGCCCCTCCACCACCTGCGCCTGAGCCTTGCCGGCCCGCTTGAACCGGCCCCCCGTCCGCTCCGCCAGCAGATCCGCCACCATGAACCCCACGTTGTGGCGGTTCATCGCGTACTCCGGCCCCGGATTGCCCAGCCCCACGATCAGCCAGGGACCCGCCGCACCGGCCGCCGCATCCGTCGTCACGTCCATGTCTCCTTCATACGCGTCGGCCGCTGCCCCGTACGGGAACAGCGGCCGACGAAACGACGACTCGGAACGAGGATCAGGCCTCGGCGGCCTCTGCGCCCTCGCCCTCGGCACCCTCGGCGGGCGCCTCCTCCGCCTGCGCGGCCAGCACCTGGATGACCACCGCGTCCTCCTCGACGGCCAGCTTGGTGCCCTTCGGGAGGGTGACGTCCTTGGCGAGGACGGAGGCACCGGCCTCCAGACCCTCCACGGAGACGGTCACGCTCTCCGGGATGTGCGTGGCCTCGGCCTCGACCGGCAGCGCGGCCAGCACGTGCTCCAGCAGGTAACCACCCGGCGCCAGCTCACCCTCGGTCTGCACCGGGATCTCGACCTGGACGGTCTCGCCGCGCTGCACCAGCTGCAGGTCCACGTGCTCCAGGAAGCCCTTCAGCGGGTCGCGCTGCACGGCCTTCGGGATCGCCAGCTCGTTCGACGTGCCGTCGATGTCCAGCGCGATCAGCACGTTCGGCGTACGCAGCGCGAGCAGCAGCTCGTGGCCCGGAAGGGTCAGGTGCAGCGGGTCCGAACCGTGCCCGTACAGCACACCCGGAACCTTGTTGTCACGACGGATACGGCGCGCGGCACCCTTGCCGAACTCGGTGCGCGTCGCGGCGGAGATCTTCACCTCGGACATGGTCACTCCTCGAAGTCAGAAACGGACGTGGTCACCCGGCCACGAACGGCCTGCTACGAAGAGCGCGTCGATAACGGACCGCCGAAACCGCCTCGGAAAAGCGGAACGGCCTCCCTCGCCGAGCAACTCGGACAGTCTACTCGGACCAGGAGGCCGCACCCAAAACGATCATCGGGAGACCCGGTGCAGAACCCTTACTGCACACGCTGTGCGGGTCTACCGCACCCGCCTACTGCTCGTCGAACAGGCTCGTCACCGAACCGTCCTGGAACACCTCACGCGCCGCACGCGCGATCGTCGGCGCGATCGACAGCACTTTGATCTTGTCCAGCGACTCGCTCAGCTCCCCCGGCGTCGGCAGCGTGTTCGTGAACACGAACTCACTCACCCGCGAGTTCTTCAACCGGTCCGCCGCCGGACCCGACAGCACACCGTGCGTCGCCGTCACGATCACGTCCTCCGCACCGTGCGCGAACAACGCGTCCGCCGCGGCACAGATCGTGCCACCCGTGTCGATCATGTCGTCGACCAGGACGCAGATGCGCCCCTTCACGTCACCCACGACCTCGTGCACCGTGACCTGGTTCGCCACGTCCTTGTCCCGCCGCTTGTGCACGATCGCCAGCGGCGCGCCCAGCCGGTCGCACCAACGGTCCGCCACCCGCACACGGCCCGCGTCCGGAGACACCACCGTCAGCTTCGAACGGTCCACCTTCGCACCCACGTAGTCCGCGAGCAGCGGCAGCGCGAAGAGATGGTCGACGGGCCCGTCGAAGAAGCCCTGGATCTGATCCGTGTGCAGATCCACGGCCAGCAGCCGGTCCGCACCCGCCGTCTTCATCAGATCAGCGATCAGACGCGCCGAGATCGGTTCACGACCCCGGTGCTTCTTGTCCTGCCGCGCGTAACCGTAGAACGGCACGATGACCGTGATGGACCTGGCCGACGCACGCTTCAGCGCGTCGATCATGATCAACTGCTCCATGATCCACTTGTTGATCGGAGCGGTGTGGCTCTGGATCAGGAAACAGTCGGCACCACGAGCCGACTCCTGATACCGCACATAGATCTCGCCATTGGCGAAGTCGAAGGCCTTCGTCGGCACGACCCCGACATCCAGCTGTTGGGCGACCTCCTCGGCAAGCTCGGGGTGGGCGCGGCCGGAGAAGAACATCATCTTCTTCTCGCCGGTCGTCTTGATCCCGGTCACAGCACAATCTCCTCAGAGGTGTCGCAGCTGGTGGCGGTGCGGAAGTGCACTTATCACGGTACGCCCTGTTCGAGAGGACCGAATCCGGTCAGTCCTCGCCGGCCGGCTCCCGGGAAGCCGCCTCCGCCGCCTTCGCGGCAGCACTCCCCGGACGCTTACGAGCCACCCAACCCTCGATGTTCCGCTGCTGGCCACGGGCCACGGCCAGCGAACCCGGCGGCACATCCTTCGTGATCACCGACCCGGCAGCCGTGTAAGCCCCGTCCCCGACCGTGACAGGCGCCACAAACATGTTGTCCGAACCGGTCCGACAGTGCGATCCGACCGTCGTGTGATGTTTGTCCTGCCCGTCGTAATTGACGAACACGCTCGCCGCACCGATGTTCGAGAACTCACCGATCGTCGCATCCCCCACATACGACAGATGCGGAACCTTCGTCCCCTCACCGATCGACGCGTTCTTCGTCTCCACGTACGTACCGACCTTGGCCTTGCGCGCCAGCCGCGACCCCGGCCGCAGATACGCGTACGGGCCCACACTCGCCTCGGGACCCACCTCGGCACCCACCGCCACCGCGTTGTCCACCCGCGCCCCCGCACCCACCCGCGTGTCCGTCAACCGCGAATTGGGCCCGACCTCACACCCCTCGGCCAGATGCGTCGCCCCGTGCAACTGCGTCCCCGGGTGAACGACCACGTCCTGCTCGAACGACACGCTGACATCGACCCACGTCGTCGCCGGGTCGACCACCGTGACCCCGGACAACATGGCCTCCGTCAGCAACCGGTCGTTGAGGATCCGCCGCGCCTCGGACAACTGCACCCGGTTGTTGATCCCCGCGATCTCCCGGTGGTCCCCCGCCACCGACGCACCCACCCGGTGCCCCGCCCCACGCAGGATCCCGAGCACGTCCGTCAGGTACTCCTCACCCTGACTGTTGTCCGTCCGCACCCTCTTCAGCGCGTCCGCCAGCAGCACCCCGTCGAACGCGAACACACCCGAGTTGATCTCCCGGATCGCCCGCTGCGCCTCGGACGCGTCCTTGTGCTCCACGATCGCCGTCACGGCACCGCTGTCGTCCCGCACGATCCGCCCGTAACCGGTCGCGTCCGGCACCTCGGCCGTCAGCACCGTCACCGCGTTGCCGTCGGCGGAGTGCGTGGCCGACAGCCGCCGCAGCGTCTCACCCGTCAGCAGCGGGGTGTCACCACACACGACGACCACGGTCCCGTCCACGGAACCGCCCAGCTCCTCCAGCCCCATCCGCACGGCGTGCCCGGTGCCGTTCTGCTCCGCCTGCACGGCGGTACGCACGTCAGGGGCGATCTCGGCGAGATGTGCGGTCACCTTCTCGCGGGCGTGCCCCACGACGACGACCAGGTTCTCCGGCTCCAGCTCACCGGCTGCGGCGAGCACATGACCCACCAGGGAACGGCCACAGATGTCGTGCAGGACCTTCGGTGTGGCCGACTTCATACGGGTGCCCTCACCCGCTGCGAGAACGACGACGGCTGCCGGGCGATTGGTGCTCACGGGATGCCCTTCGGCTGTGATGGGGAGGGGGGTGACAACCGCAGGATACCGGGGGTGTTTGTGGGGGACATGAGAGCGGGCCCTGACCGGGGTGACCGGTCAGGGCCCGAACACGCGTGATGTGTGCTGTGAGCTCCCGGGGAAGGAATCGAACCCTCATTCAAGAGACCAAAACTCTTTGTCCTACCATTAGACGACCCGGGATGGTTTACGCGCTATGTCCGATTCTCTAGATCGGTCGCGGGTGCAGCCCCTACTATGCCGTACCAAGCGCCCTCCATGCGACGGTACAGGTCTGCACTTTGGCGGACATAAATCGCAAGGCAGCCACGGTACGTCTCACCAGTGTTCTTGCGGACGGTTCGCGGATTGTGCTTTTTCAGTGTGGCCTTGCTGAAAGCGGAAACGTCGACGCCGACGATGTCGGCCCAGTAGTTCTCCGCTTCCTGTACGTCGGCACGTTCGTGGATGCAGACCCGGATTGTCAGGCGGTCTCGGGGTACCTCCAGCAGCTCCAGCCAGCGCAGGAAGAGTCTGATGACGTTGGGGTCGCTGTTGATGAACTGGAGCACCTCACTGCGGCGGTACGGCTTCGACTTGGCTCCCTCGGCCCAGTAGAGGGCCACCCCGGCGATGAACAACTCCCGCGCGGACAGCTCGCCGATGGCTGCAGCTTCTGCCTCCCTTGTGGCTGTCCGGTCGCGGTCTTGGGAGGCGCGCAACCGGGCAAGCCCAGCGTTCATGCGGGCTCGTTGCTCCTCGGGTGTGTGCTTGGGTTCCGGGTGGGGCAGGTCGCGCACCCAAAGTGATACCGAGCTTTTGGAGCAGCCCAACTCGGCCTGAATCTGGTTGTACGTCCAGCCCTGGAGGCGCAGCTCCCGTGCCTTCTCCCGGAGGTCGTCCTTGGCGTTGGGGCGTTTCGTCCAGGCCGGCGGAGGTTCCCCCTTCACCAGTTGGTTGAGGATGTCGTTGTTGTAGATCCTCAGCTCGTCGCGGATCTGGCGGAGGCTGTAGCCCGCCCGTCGCAGGGCCACCGCCTGTTCCCGCAGCCTCTCGAAGTCGGCGTATGTGCCGGGTGCATGTGTCACACGCATACCGTCCGGGCGGAATGGTCGGTTCCTCTCTCGAACGGTGTCCGATTCAGCAGTTCGAGGGATTTCGGGCCGTATGGCATGCGAACGGTCACCCCGTGTGGTGTGATCCGGACGTGGAAACTCGTCGGAAAAGCGGCGCCGTGCGCCCGTAGGCTGGACGCATGACCACGACGGGGGAAGAGCGTGTGACGGCCCGGGGAGGGCCGTGGTGGTGGGACAGGCGGCGTAGTGCCGTGCTGGATGTGGGGCTCGCGGTGGTGTCCGCGGTGGAGTGCGGGCTGGAGGGGATCCCGTTCGCGTGGGAGGCGGGGATTCCGGCCGGCGTGGGGGCCGTTTTCGGGGTGCTCGCCGGTTCGGTGCTGCTGGTGCGGCGGAAGTGGCCGATCGCGGTGGTGCTGGTGGCGATCGCGGTGACGCCGGCGGCGATGGGTTTCCTGATGGGCGTCGTGGGCCTGTACTCGCTGGCCGCGTCCGAGGTGCCGCGGCGGATCATCGCGTCGCTGGCGGGCATGCAGTCGGTGGGTGTGCTCATCGTGATGTTCGTGCGGATGCGGCAGAACCTGGCGCGGGGGGATGTGGAGGTCGGGGACTGGATCGTGCCGTTCGCGTCGATCACGACGGCGATCGGGGTGACGGCGCCGCCGTTGTTGCTGGGGCTGTACGTGGGGGCGCGGCGGCGGTTGATGGAGAGTCTGCGGGAGCGGGCGGACAGTCTGGAGCGGGAGCTCCAGTTGCTCGCGGAGCGGGCGGAGGAGCGGGCGGAGTGGGCGCGGGGTGAGGAGCGGACGCGGATCGCCCGTGAGATGCATGACGTGGTGGCGCACCGGGTGAGTCTGATGGTGGTGCACGCGGCGGCGTTGCAGGCGGTGGCGCGGAAGGATCCGGAGAAGGCCGTGAAGAACGCTGCTCTGGTGGGGGACATGGGGCGGCAGGCGTTGACGGAGTTGCGGGAGATGCTGGGGGTGCTGCGCTCGGGTGGGGACGGGGGGCAGCGGCGGGAGCGGGCGTCGGTGCCGTTGGCGGCGGTGGGGGTGGCTGCTGCGGTGGCTGCGTCGCGGGCGGTGGATGAGGCGGAGGGGCCGTGTCTGTCGGAGATCGAGGAGTTGGTGGGGCAGTCGGCGGCGGCGGGGATGGTGGTCGATCTGTCGGTGGTGGGGGAGGCGCGGTCGTGTGCGCGGGAGGTGGAGTCGACGGCTTATCGGGTGGTGCAGGAGGCGTTGACGAACGTGCACAAGCATGCGGCGGGTGCGAAGACGTATGTGCGTCTGGCGTACCGGGTGTCGGAGATCGCGATGCAGGTGGAGAACGAGCCGCCGCCGGAGGCGGCGTCGTCGGCGGGGTTGCCGTCGGGGGGGAACGGTCTGGTGGGGATGAAGGAGCGGGTGTCGGCGCTGGGTGGGGTGTTCGTGTCGGGGCCGACGGACGCGGGGGGTTTTCGGGTGTCGGCGGTGATTCCGGCGGCGTAGTCCGGTCGTCCTGTCGTGTTCAGCCGGCGGTGAGGCGGGTGGGCTGTATGCCGGAGACGAGGGTGGCGAGGGCGTGGTCGATGTCGGGGCCGAGGTACCAGTCGCCGGTGTGGTCGAGGGCGTAGACGCGGCCTTGGGCGTCGATGGCGAGGAGGGCCTGGGTGTCGGTTTCGGCGCCGAGGGGGCAGACCTCGGTGTCGAGGGCGCGGCCGAGGTCGCCGAGGGTGCGGGCGAGGTGGAGGCCGTGGAGGGGGTCGAGGTGCAGGGTCGCGGGGGCGATCTGGCGGCCGGGGCCGCCGGGGGTCACGTGGAGGCCGCCGAATTCGGCCCAGGCTTCGACGGCGGCGGGGAAGACGGTGTGGCGGTGTCCTGCGGGTGAGGTGTGGTCGCGGAGGGTGTCGGCCCAGATTTCCGCTTGTTTGATGTCCCAGCGTCCGGGTTGCCAGCCGGCGGCGCGCAGGGCTGCGTCGACGGGTACGGCGAAGCGGGTGGTGGAGGTGCGGTCGGTGTGCATCTGCTCTTCGTCTTCGTCTTCGTTCGTCGAGGTCGTGGGTGGTGCGGGGCCGGGGTCAGCCGTTGGTGGCGGGGTCGACCATGCGGACGCCGAAGTGGGCGGTGAGTGCGGTGCAGGCGCGGCAGGGGGTGGCGTAGGCGCCGTGGAGGGGGTCGCCGTCCTCGCGGATGCGGCGGGTGGTGAGTTTGGCGTTCTTGAGGGTTTTGCGGGCTTCGCCGTTGGTCATGGGTTTGCGTGCGGCGCGTTTGCTGCGGGCGGCGTCGGCGGTGGTGATGTGCCGGGAGATGAGGATGGTCTCGGCGCAGCGGCCGGTGAAGCGGTCGCGTTGGTCGCTGGTGAGGGTGTCGAGGAAGTCCTGGACGAGGGGGTGGAGGGCGGGGGGTGTGTCGCCGCGGGCGGCGGTGCAGGTGAGGGTGGTGCCGCGGACGGAGAGGGCCGCGGCGATGGTGGGCAGGATGCCGTCGCGGCGGTGGTGGAGGGTGGGGGCGTGGGCGGTGTCGGTGGCGCTCCAGCCGACGCGGGGGTCACCGGAGCGAGGGTCGCCGGTTGGGCCGCTGTGCGGCCCCGTCTGCGTCACGTTCATGATCATCATCCCCTCCCGAGCATCCCCCCGGAGGTCACAGAGTGCCAAACGGCGTGGCTGATGCGGAAGCTGGGGCGGGGTGACACGCCCGGGTTTGGGCGGGCTGTCACGGGAGGGTGACGGCTGGTCACGGAAGCGGAGGGGTGGATGACCGGCGCCGGTGACCGGTGTCGTCGTACCGCATAGGCTGTCGGCAACCGCGATCCATGCGGTGATCCGCGCGGTTGGGTGTGCGGGCGCCGTGGGGGTCGTGGTGGTGAGCAGTCGAGACAGACGTGACAGTCGAACACGTTCCGTAGTGGTCCGGAGGCGGGCGGTGCGGGACGTACAGAGTGCCGCAGGGGGCAACCGCCATGACGACAGGTCGGCTCGGGCTGGGTGTGCCTCCCGGCCGCCAGGCCGGGGGACAAGCCGCGCCGCCGAACGCGGCCTATGCCGGGCAGGTCGTGCACTTCCCGGATCCGGTGCGGGCGGCACGTCACCCGAGAGGGGTACGGGTGGACGAGCGCGGATACCCGGACTTCTCGCCCTACGCGCGTGCGGCCGCGGAGGTGGCGGAGCCGCCGGGGGGTTTCGGCGTCGACGAGTTGCGGTTGACGGACTACGTGTCGGCGAACGCGGCGTTGGCGGCGAGCGGTCACGAGCTGTGGGACACGGTGCCGGCGGTGGCGACGCCGCACGGGTGGACGTGGCACCACGTGGTGGGGTCGCGGCGGCTGGAGCTGGTGCCGGTCGAGGTGAAGGCGCTGCTGCGGCATCACGGTGGGGTGGCGACGTCGGCGGTGGACCACGGCAAGCGGGGCACGCGGCCGTTGCAGGAGACGCGGCCGGCGCATTTCGGGCTGCCGAAGTCGGGTGTGGCGGTGACGGAGTCGCAGGTCCTGGGTGTGGAGGAGGACCTCGGGTACCGGTTGCCGGGTGCGTACCGGTCGTTCCTGAAGGCGGCGGGCGGTTGCGCGCCGGTGGGGACGGCGTTGGACGCGGAGCTGGGGCTGCTGGTGGACCAGCCGTTCTTCACGGTGCGGGACGAGGCGGCGGTCAACGACCTCGTGTACGTGAACAAGTGTCTGCGTGACCATCTGACCAAGGACTATCTGTGCGTCGCTTTCGTGCAGGGTGGTCTGCTGGCCGTGAAGGTGCGGGGTGAGCGGCAGGGTTCGGTGTGGTTCTGCGCGTACGACGACGCGCGGGACGTGGATCCGTCGTGGTCGCCGGCCGAGCGGGTGGAGCGGCTGTTGTTGTCGTGCGGGGACGATTTCGATGTGTTCCTGTCCCGGTTGGCGGGGTCTCCGCCGGAGCTGGAGACGGTGGCGAATCTGATGGTGGACGGTGGGTTCGCGCGTGCCGTTCCGGTTTCTTCCGCGGGGGAGTGAGCTTCGGCGATGGTGACGTTCGCGCAGGCGCAGGAGCGCGCGGAGGAGTGGGTCAACGGGGAGGTGCCGGCGTATCAGCACCGTGAGGTGCGGGTGCGGGAGTTCGGCCTCGGGTTCGTGGTGTGGGCGGAGGACCGGGCGGACGGGCCCCGTTCGGACGGGGGTGCGCAGCGGCTGGTGATCGCCCGGGGCAGTGGTGAGGCGACGCTGTGGCCGGCGTTGCCGGTGGGTGAGGTGATCCGCCGGTACGAGGAGGAGTACGGCCGTGACGATTCGGCGTCCGAGCCGGTGCCGGCGCCTGCGGCGCGGGTGGATCTGAACCAGACCTCGTTCTTGTTGAGTCCGCCGGAGTGGTTGCAGGAGGCGGCGGACCGGCTGGGGATTCCGGACCGTCGGGGGGAGGGCTCGGGGGCGGGTGCGTCTGCGGGTTCGGCCGGCGGTTCGGATTCGGAGTCGGGTTCGGGTGCAGGATCTGCTTCGGGGACGGGGGGTGCGGCCGCCGGTTCTCCGGGGGCGGGTTCCGGTCCGGGGGCTTCCGTGCCGGGTGCGGCTGCCGGGGCGGGGAGTGGTGCCGTGTGGCCCGCTGCCGGGGGAAGTGGTTCTCCCGCGGGGGCCGGTGTGCCGGCCGGGGCGACTCCGTGGGCCGGTACGGACACCAACGCCGATGCCGGTGAGGACCGTTCCGTGCCGCTGCCGGAGACCGTGTTCGCGCCGCAGTTGAGCGAGTCCGGTGACGACGCTCCGCCGCCCGTGGCTCCGCCGGAGGCGAAGACGGCGCTGATGTCGGGCGGCAGCGGGCTTCCGCCGACGGCCGTCGCGCCGGCGGTCCAGGATTCCGGTGCGCCGCAGGGAGCGCCGGGTGCGCCGCCGTCCACGCGGGGCGGTGCGCCGTACGGTCATCCGCACGGGCCCGGTGGTGCGCCCACGCCTCCGCCGGCCGGTGCGGGTGCGCCTACGCCTCCGCCGGCCGGTGCGGGTGCGCCTATGCCTCCGCCGGCCGGTGCGGGTGCGCCCACGCCTCCGCCGGCTGGTCCGGGTGCGCCCACGCCTCCGCCGGCCGGTGCGGATGTGCCGGAGCGGCCGCTCGCGCCGAACGCCGGGGACATCGCGGACGCCGCGACCAGCAAGGCGACTCCGCCTCCGCGGCGCGGCTCGGGCGCGGCGACCCCGCCTCCTCCGGGCGCCCCCGGGACCCCGGGTGCGCGTCCGGGCGGTACGCCCGCGCCGCCGTCCGCTCCGGCGGGCGGGTACGTGCCGACGCAGATGGTGCCGCCGCTCAGCCCCGACGGGCCGGGGGCGCCGGGTGGTTCGACCCCGCCGCCCGGGACGCCGACCCCGCCTCCGCCGCCCGGTGGTGTCCACCATGCGGCGACGATGCTCGCGGGCCCGGGAGGCATGGGCCCGGGCGGCCCCGGCGCGCCCCAGCCTCCGGGACCGCCCGGCGTCCCGGGTGCTCCCGGGGCCCCTCAGCCGCCTGGTGCCCCTGGCGCGCCTGGTGTTCCGGGTGCTTCTCGGCCTCCCGGTCCTCCCGGCGTCCCGGGTGCCCCCGGGACCCCGCAGCCGCCGGTTCCGCCCGGTGCTCCCGGTTCGGCCGGAGGCGGGCGCGGGCCCGTGCATCACGCGGAGACCGTGCTGGCCGCGCCGCCGGTGGCCGGGCCCGGTATGCCTCCGCCCCCGGCGCCCCCGGGCATGCCCGGCGGTGCTCCGCCGATGCCGCCCGGCGGGATGCCCCCCGGTACGCCCGCGCCCGGGATCCCCGTGCCGGGGCAGCCGCCGGCGTACGGCTATCCGCAGCCGCCCGCCGGTCAGCCGACCGTCGGCCCCGGCTACCAGGCCGTGCTGCGCTACCGCGCGCAGGACGGTTCCGAGCAGCAGTTGATCCGGCGTTCGGCGCCGGGTACGCCGCACCCGGAGTGGCAGATCTTCCACGAGCTGCGCGCCATGAACGTGCCGCCGGACCAGGTGCTGGAGCTGCACACCGAGCTGGAGTCGTGCGAGCTGCCGGGTGCGTACTGCGCGCGGATGATCCGTGAGCAGTGGCCGCAGGCGCGGATCACGTCCATCGCTCCGTACGGCACGGATCACGCGAGCCGGCAGCAGGGCATGGGGCAGCTGCTGGCCCACCAGGGTGAGTTGCACCAGGTGGCGGACGGTCCGGCGCGCCCCGCGCCGGTGCGTGCGCCGATTCCGCCGGTGCCGCCGGTGCCGCCGGTTCCGCCGGAGGCGATCGCGCAGGAGCTGGCGGGGGCGTTCGGTCCGGGTGTGTTCCGGTTCGAGCAGGCGGCGGTGTCCCGACAGGGTGTGCCGCCGGTCGTGGCGCACACCCTGGTGGTGGCGGGGCTGCCGTTGGACATGGGTCCGTTCTTCTGGGCGCAGGCCCAGCCGGGCCGGCCGGTGCCGACGCTGGCGGAGCTGGCGGCGGAGCGGGGTGTGCAGCCGGCCTCGGACGCGGGTTCGTACCTGGTGATGGGCAGTGACTTCGGCAAGGCGATCTGTGTGCAGTACGGCACGGCGAACATCGTCGCGGTGCCGGTGGAGGCCGGGCCGGGCGGTGTGCCGGTGCCGCCGCAGTTCGTGAACACCGGTCTGCCGGAGTTCGCGCGCTGTCTGGCGCTGCTGGGCCGGATGTGGCGGCTGCGGTTCGGGCTGAACCAGGAGCAGGCGGGCCGCTGGACGGTGGACTTCCAGGCGCAGTTGGCCGCGCTGGACCCGGCGGCGCTGGGTTCGCCGGAGAGCTGGTGGTCGGTGCTGCTGGAGCAGATGTGGGACGGGCTGCTCTGACCGGTCGTAGCTGAACCCCGTGTGACGCGAGGAGCCGGGCCAGGTCGTCAGGACGACCTGGCCCGGCTTTTGCGTGCCCTCCTCGCGGAGTGTCGCGTTATGAACACTTCCGTGTCATCCACCAAGATGTGCGCAATTCATCCCATTTCGTGCTCGGTCTTTCGTGCTGGGCTTCGTGTCCGTCGGTGGAGAGGGGTTCCAGGGTGAGCAGCGCATCGGTGTCGTCGCAGGGCTTCGAGCTCGTACGGGGGCGTGGTTACCGTCCCTTGCAGGTGATCGCGTACGTCGAGGCACTCTCGGGTGATCGTGACGCCGCCTGGGAGCGGGCCGCGCGGCTCACCGTCCTCGCCCGGGAGATGGAGGAGGAGCTGGAGCTGCTGCGGGTGCGGGTGGCGGGGCTGGCGCCGCAGACGTACGAGTCGCTCGGGGAGAGCGCGCGGCGGCTGTTCGAGCTGGCCGGGG
This sequence comes from Streptomyces sp. NPDC044984, assembly GCF_040646935.1. Taxonomy (NCBI): domain Bacteria; kingdom Bacillati; phylum Actinomycetota; class Actinomycetes; order Kitasatosporales; family Streptomycetaceae; genus Streptomyces; species Streptomyces sp. NPDC044984. The sequence goes on along the minus strand of NZ_JBEZBE010000009.1, from coordinate 110,880 downwards.
AGGAGGCGACGGACGTGCGGGAGTCGGCGCGGCAGTACGTGCGGGACGTGACGGACCTGGCGGAGGACGACGCGGCCGGCGTGCGGGAGGCCGCGCGGGCGTACGCCGAGTCCGTACGCGCCGAGGCCGATGAACATGCCGGGGAGGTGCTGCTGGCGGCCCGTGCGGAGGCCGACCGGATCCGGGTCGAGGCCCGGGCCGAGGTGAAGGAGCGGCGCGCGCAGACGCTGGTGGTGCTGCGGGAGATGCGCGAGCGGACCTCGGCGATGCTCGCCGAGGCGGCCGGGGAGCAGGCGGAACGGCTGGACGCGGTGGCCCGGGAGGAGGCCGCGCGGGTGGCCGCGCTGGAGGCCCGGAACGCGGAGGCGGAGGAGCGCGCCGAGGGTGTGCTGGCCGAGGCGCGGCAGGTCTTCGCCGACGCGGAGGAGTCGGTGCGGCGCTGCGCGGAGGAGGCGCGGGAGCGGGCGGCGGAGCTGCTCGTCGAGGCGCGTGTCCGCGCGGAGGGCGTCGCGCGGGAGACCGAGCGGGTGCTGCGCGAGCACGCCGGGACGCGGGAGGACGTACAGGCGCAACTGGACCAGGTGTGCGCCGGTCTCAGTGCGCTGACGGGGCGGGCCGTGGAGTGACCCGGCCCCGGGTGTGGGCCCTGTGCCGCGGCTGGACGCGGCAGGGGCCGTTCGGGGGGCGGGACCCGTTCAGTCCTTGAGCACCGGGAACGTGCGCGGTGCGAGGACCAGCAGGACCAGGAACGCCAGTGCCGCCGCGCACGCCGCGCCGAGGTAGACCGCGTGCACGGCGTCCGCGACGGCCCGGCGGGTGGCCTCGGGGACGGTGCCCGCGTCCAGGGCGCGGGTGACGGAGTCCAGGTCGTGCGCGCCGCCGAGGCGCGTGGCCAGGACGCCGTTGGCGACCGCGCCGAAGAGGGCCGCGCCGACGGTCTGGCCGGTCTGCCGGCAGAAGAGGATCGACCCGGTCGCCGTGCCGCGTTCCTCCCACTCCACCGACGACTGCACCCCGATGATCAGGGGCAGCTGGAACAGGCCGAGGGCCGCGCCCAGCAGCAGCATCAGCAGGGTCGGCTGCCAGGCCTCGCCGGGATAGGGGAGGAAGGGGAACGCGAAGAGGACGGCCGCGGCCGTGCCGATGCCGAGCATCGCGGTGTTGCGGAAGCCGATGCGGCGGTACACGTGCTGGCTGAGGGCGGCCGACACCGGCCAGGTCAGCGTCCACACGGAGAGGACGAATCCGGCGGCCACCGGGGCGAGGCCGAGGACGGACTGGGCGTAGGTGGGCAGGAAGACCGTGGGGGCCACCATCAGCAGGCCCAGGGCGCCGAGGGCCAGGTTGACGGCGGCGATCGTGCGGCGGCGCCACACCCAGCCGGGGATGATCGGCTCCGCCGCGCGGCGTTCCACCACGACCACGGCCGCGAGGAGCGCGGCTCCCGCCGCGAACAGGGCGAGCGACGGTGCGGACAGCCACGGCCAGGCGACTCCGCCCTGCACGAGCGCGGTGAGCAGGACGCCCCCGCAGGCGAAGATCGCGACCGCGCCCGCCCAGTCCACGCGCGCGTGGCGGCCGTTCTCCCGTCGCGGCTCGTGGAGGTGACGCACGATCAGCCACAACGCCACCGTCCCGACGGGCAGGTTGACGAGGAAGATCCAGCGCCAGTCGGCGTAGGAGGCGAGGAGTCCGCCGATGCCGGGGCCGGCCACCGCGGACAGGGCCCACACGGTGGAGAGGCGGGCCTGGATCTTCGGGCGTTCCTGGAGCGGGTACAGGTCGGCGGCGAGGGTCTGCACCGTGCCCTGGAGGGCGCCGCCGCCCAGGCCCTGCACGACGCGGAACGCGATGAGCGCGGCCATGTTCCAGGCCGCGGCGCACAGCAGCGAGCCCAGCAGGAACAGGGCGGCGCCCGCGACGAGGACCGGTTTGCGGCCGAAGGTGTCGGAGAGCTTGCCGTAGACGGGGAGGGTGACCGTCACGGCCAGCAGGTAGCCGGAGAAGAGCCAGGAGAAGTAGGAGAAGCCGCCGAGGTCGCCGACGATCTGCGGGACGGCGGTGGACACGATGGTGGAGTCGAGTGCCGCCAGGGCCATCGCGAGCATCAGCGCGGCGACGACGGTGCCGCGCCGCCCGGTCGCGGCGGATCGTCCGCTGTCGCGTGTCACCGGTCTGGTGCCGTCCACCCGGAGCTCCTTCCTCGCTCTGCTTGCCCCTTGCACGTGTTCGCCGCCGGACAGCTTCGCACTCCGCCCTCCCGTCGCGGGAGGGCGGAGCCTGGATGGGCCGACAGGTGGAGCGACCCTGAGACGGTGTCCACCCGCCGGAGGAGAGCCCTTAGGGGTACCTCCGTACTACGGGTCGGGGAGGGTTCGTACCGGCGGAGGACGAGACGGGGCGGGGGCCTTCCTTAACCTGGCTTTACGCCGCTGGGGGGCGGCACACCGCACCGGTAGGGGTGGGGTTTTCCTCAGTACAAGACTGCGCTGAACACCAGGGCGCGAGGCCCCTGCCGGCCGCCAGACTGGATCACGTCGCACGAACACGCACGAAGCGGCCGCCGGGTACGACGGGCGGGCGCCGGAGCACCGCTTTCATCTGCTGACCGACATAGGAGATTTACCGTGACATCGGCTGTGACCATTCCCAGGCACGGGGGCACTGGAGGGCGTACGGCCGTTGCCGCGCGGGCGCGGCAGGTCGTGAAGGCGTACGGGTCGGGCGAGACCCGTGTCGTCGCCCTCGACCACGTCGACGTGGACATCGCCCGCGGTCAGTTCACCGCGATCATGGGCCCCTCGGGGTCCGGCAAGTCCACGCTGATGCACTGCCTCGCCGGGCTCGACACCGTGACGTCCGGGCAGATCCACCTGGACGAGACCGAGATCACCGGCCTGAAGGACAAGAAGCTCACGCGGCTGCGCCGGGACCGGATCGGTTTCATCTTCCAGGCGTTCAACCTGCTGCCGACGCTGAACGCGATCGAGAACATCACGCTGCCCATGGACATCGCCGGCCGCAAGCCCGACAAGGCGTGGCTGGACCGGGTGGTGGAGACCGTCGGGCTCGCGGAGCGGCTCAAGCACCGGCCGACGCAGCTCTCCGGCGGCCAGCAGCAGCGGGTCGCGGTGGCGCGGGCGCTGGCGGCCCGGCCGGAGATCATCTTCGGTGACGAGCCGACCGGGAACCTCGACTCCCGCGCCGGCGCCGAGGTGCTCGGCTTCCTGCGCCGCTCGGTGGACGAGCTGGGCCAGACCATCGTGATGGTCACCCACGACCCGGTGGCCGCCTCCTACGCGGACCGGGTGCTGTACCTCGCCGACGGCCGCATCGTCGACGAGATGCGCCAGCCGACCGCCGATCAGGTCCTGGACCGCATGAAGGACTTCGACGCCCGGGGGCGTACGTCATGACCGTCCTGAAGACCTCGATGCGTAACTTCTTCGCGCACAAGGGGCGCATGGCGCTGTCGGCGGTGGCGGTACTGCTGTCGGTGGCGTTCGTCTGCGGCACGCTGGTGTTCACGGACACCATGAACACGACGTTCGACAAGCTGTTCGCGGCCACGTCGTCGGACGTCACGGTCAGCGCCAAGGGCGCCTCCGACAGCGGTGAGACGACCGCGGACAACGGCAAGCCGCCGGTGATACCGGCCTCCGTGCTCGACCAGGTCAAGGGCGCGGACGGCGTGAAGTCGGCCGAGGGCACGGTGCACTCCACGTCGGTGACCGTCGTCGACGCCGACAAGGACAACCTCTCGCCGACCAGTGGCGGCCCGACCATCGTCGGCAGCTGGAACGGCAACGACGCCCGCACCATGGAGATCACCTCCGGTGCCGCGCCCGAGGGCGCGGAGCAGATCATGGTCGACGCCGACACCGCCGACAAGCACGACCTGAAGCTCGGTGACGAGATCGGCGTGATCACCGTGGTCGGCACGCACACCGCGAAGATCTCCGGCATCGCCGCCTTCACCGTCACCAACCCCGGTGCCGCGATCTTCTACCTGGACACGAAGACCGCGCAGCGGACCCTGGTCGGCGAGAGCGGCGTCTACACCAACGTCAACGTCACCGCCGCGGCCGGCGTCAGCGACGCGCAGCTGAAGAAGAACGTCGCGGCCGAGCTGGGCGGCGACTACAAGGTGCAGACCGCGAAGGAGAACGCGGACGCCAACAAGGAGAGCGTCGGGGACTTCATGAACGTCATGAAGTACGCCATGCTCGGCTTCGCCGGGATCGCCTTCCTCGTCGGCATCTTCCTGATCATCAACACCTTCTCCATGCTGGTCGCCCAGCGCACCCGGGAGATCGGCCTGATGCGGGCGATCGGTTCGTCCCGCAAGCAGGTCAACCGTTCGGTGCTGGTCGAGGCGCTGCTGCTCGGAGTCTTCGGCTCGGTCCTCGGGGTCGGCGCGGGCGTCGGACTCGCGGTCGGCCTGATGAAGCTCATGGGCATGATGGGCATGGACCTGTCCACGGACGACCTCACGGTGGCCTGGACGACCCCGGCGCTCGGACTGCTCCTCGGCGTCGTCGTCACCGTGCTCGCCGCCTACCTGCCCGCCCGGCGGGCCGGCAGGATCTCCCCGATGGCCGCGCTGCGCGACGCCGGCACCCCGGCGGACGCCAGGGCCGGCTGGATACGCGGCGGGATCGGCCTGGTCCTCACCGGCGCCGGCGGAGCCGCCCTCTACCTGGCGGGCACGGCCGACAAGGCCACCGACGGCTCCCTGTGGCTGGGCCTGGGCGTGGTGCTGTCCCTGATCGGCTTCGTCGTCGTCGGCCCGGTGCTGGCGAGCGGTGTGGTGCGGGTCCTCGGCGCGGTCCTGCTGCGCGCCTTCGGTCCCGTGGGCCGCATGGCCGAGCGCAACGCCCTGCGCAACCCGCGCCGTACCGGCGCGACGGGTGCCGCGCTGATGATCGGCCTCGCCCTGGTGGCGTGCCTCTCCGTGGTCGGCTCCTCGATGGTGGCCTCCGCCACCGAGGAGCTCGACAAGACCGTGGGTACGGACTTCATCATCCAGTCCGACAACGGCCACCTGATCACCCCGCAGGCCGTCGAGGCCGTGAAGAAGGCGCCCGAGGTGGACCGGGTCACCGAGTACAAGTGGACCGAGGCCGACTTCACCACCCCCGACGGCAAGACGCTGAAGGACACGGCGATCACGGCGGCCGACCCGACGTACGCGACCGACCTGCGGATCGAGACGGTCGCCGGGAAGCTCGGCGACGCCTACAAGCCCGACTCGATGTCCGTCCACGAGGACTTCGCGAAGGACCACGGCATCACACTCGGCTCGGAGATCGAGATCGCGTTCAAGGACGGTGAGACGGGCACACTGACGGTCCGGGCCATCACCAGCAGTGAGGCCGTCATCGACGCAGGCGCGATGTACACGTCCATCGACACGCTCGCCACGTACGTGCCGGCCGAGAAGATGCCGCTGGACACGCTGCTCTTCGCCTCGGCGAAGGACGGGCAGACCGACGCCGCGTACACGGCGCTCAAGGACGCGCTGCACGAGTACCCGCAGTACGAGGTGCGCGACCAGACCGACTACAAGGAGGCGCTGAAGGACCAGATCGGCCAGCTGCTGAACATGATCTACGGTCTGCTGGCCCTGGCGATCGTCGTGGCGATCCTCGGTGTGGTGAACACCCTGGCCCTGTCGGTGGTGGAGCGGACCCGGGAGATCGGCCTGATGCGGGCCATCGGCCTCTCGCGCCGGCAGCTGCGCCGCATGATCCGCATGGAGTCGGTCGTGATCGCCCTCTTCGGTGCCCTGCTCGGCCTCGGCCTGGGCATGGGCTGGGGCGCCACCGCGCAGCAACTGCTCGCCCTGGAGGGCCTGAAGGTCCTCGACATCCCGTGGCCGACGATCATCGGTGTCTTCATCGGCTCGGCCTTCGTGGGGCTGTTCGCCGCGCTGGTCCCGGCCTTCCGCGCCGGCCGCATGAACGTCCTGAACGCCATCGCCACCGATTAGCCACCGCACACGGGGGTTGCGGGGGAGACACCCGGCGCCGGGAGTCCTCGGGGACTCCCGGCGCCGGGTGCGCGCGTACCGGCACCTCGGTTTTTCAGCCGGCCGGGTCGGGCGGCGGGTGGGCATGAGCCGGGGGTCCAGGGGGCGGGAGACTGCTGGGGGCCGGGCGCCGGCACCGCCCACCGGTCGGCGGACGTTGTCCACAGCCCGGCACCGGGGGCGTCGGCGACGTACGCTGGACAACCCCGGCCCGCAGCGCGTGTCGGGCCCGTCGTGTTGCACACCCCCGGACGGAAAGCGCCCCGAATGAGCCTGCACGGTCTGCTCGACGCCGTCGTCAAGGACACCGCCCTCGCGGAAGCGATCGCCGCGGCTGCCGACGGCAACCGCATGCACGTCGACCTGGTCGGCCCGCCCGCGGCCCGGCCCTTCGCGGTCGCCGCCCTGGCCCGTGACACCGGCCGCCCCGTGCTGGCGGTGACGGCGACGGGACGCGAGGCGGAGGACCTGGCGGCGGCCCTGCGCTCCCTGCTCCCGTCCGAGGGGGTCGTGGAGTACCCGTCCTGGGAGACGCTGCCGCACGAGCGGCTCAGTCCCCGCAGCGACACCGTCGGCCGCCGCCTGGCCGTACTGCGCCGCCTGGCGCACCCCCGCCCGGACGACCCCGAGACCGGTCCGGTCTCCGTCGTCGTGGCGCCCGTGCGCTCGGTGCTCCAGCCCCAGGTCAAGGGTTTGGGCGACCTGGAGCCGGTCTCCCTGCGCACCGGGCAGAGCGCCGACCTGAACGAGATCGTCGAAGCCCTCGCCGCCGCTGCGTACGCGCGGGTGGAGCTGGTCGAGAAGCGCGGCGAGTTCGCCGTGCGCGGCGGCATCCTCGACGTGTTCCCGCCGACCGAGGAGCACCCCCTGCGGGTGGAGTTCTGGGGCGACGACGTCGAGGAGATCCGCTACTTCAAGGTCGCCGACCAGCGCTCCCTGGAGGTCGCCGAGCACGGCCTGTGGGCCCCGCCCTGCCGCGAACTGCTGCTCACCGACGACGTACGGGAGCGCGCGCGAACCCTCGCCGAGCTCCACCCGGAGCTGGGCGAACTGCTGGGGAAGATCGCCGAGGGCATCGCCGTCGAGGGCATGGAGTCCCTGGCACCCGTCCTCGTCGACGACATGGAGCTGCTGCTGGACGTGCTGCCCAAGGGCGCCATGGCCGTCGTCTGCGACCCGGAGCGGGTGCGGACCCGGGCCGCCGACCTGGTGGCCACGAGCCAGGAGTTCCTGCAGGCGTCCTGGGCGGCCACCGCCGGTGGCGGGGAGGCGCCCATCGACGTCGGCGCGGCCTCGCTGTGGTCCCTCGCGGACGTCCGGGACCGGGCCCGCGAGCTGGACATGATGTGGTGGTCGGTGTCGCCGTTCGCCGCCGACGAGACGCTGACGTCCACCGCTGACGCGGCGGGTGACGCGGACACCCTCAAGCTCGGCATGCACGCCCCCGAGACCTACCGCGGCGACACCGCCAGAGCACTCGCCGACACCAAGGGCTGGCTCGCCGACGGCTGGCGCACGGTGTTCGTCACCGAGGGCCACGGCCCGGCCGCCCGCACGGTGGAGGTGCTGGGTGGCGAGGGCATCGCGGCCCGTTTGGACGCGGACCTGGGGGAGATCACGCCGTCCGTCGTGCACGTCGCCTGCGGCTGCATCGACCACGGCTTCGTCGACCCGGCGCTCAAGGTCGTCGTGCTCACCGAGACCGACCTGACCGGCCAGAAGGCCTCCGGCCGCGAGGGCGCCCGGATGCCGGCCCGGCGCCGCAAGACCATCGACCCGCTCACCCTGGAGGCGGGCGACCACATCGTCCACGAGCAGCACGGCGTGGGCCGCTACATCGAGATGGTGCAGCGCACCGTGCAGGGCGCCACCCGCGAGTACCTGGTCGTGGAGTACGCCCCCGCCAAGCGCGGCCAGCCCGGCGACCGGCTCTACATCCCCACCGACCAGCTGGAGCAGATCACCAAGTACGTCGGCGGCGAGGCGCCCACCCTGCACCGCCTGGGCGGCGCGGACTGGACCAAGACCAAGGCGCGCGCGAAGAAGGCCGTCAAGGAGATCGCCGCCGACCTGATCAAGCTGTACAGCGCGCGGATGGCGGCGCCCGGTCACGCCTTCGGAGCCGACTCGCCCTGGCAGCGCGAGCTGGAGGACGCCTTCCCGTACGCGGAGACCCCCGACCAGCTCACCACCATCGCCGAGGTCAAGGAGGACATGGAGAAGTCGGTCCCCATGGACCGCCTGATCTGCGGCGACGTCGGCTACGGCAAGACCGAGATCGCGGTACGGGCCGCGTTCAAGGCCGTACAGGACGGCAAGCAGGTCGCCGTGCTCGTCCCCACCACGCTGCTGGTGCAGCAGCACTTCGGGACGTTCAGCGAGCGGTACGCGCAGTTCCCGGTGAACGTGCGGGCGCTGTCCCGCTTCCAGACCGACACGGAGGCGAAGGCGACGCTGGAGGGCCTGCGCGAGGGATCGGTGGACGTCGTCATCGGCACCCACCGCCTGTTCTCCTCGGAGACCAAGTTCAAGGACCTCGGCCTGGTCATCGTCGACGAGGAGCAGCGCTTCGGCGTCGAGCACAAGGAGCAGCTGAAGAAGCTGCGCGCCAACGTCGACGTGCTGACCATGTCCGCCACGCCGATCCCGCGCACCCTGGAGATGGCGGTCACCGGCATCCGCGAGATGTCGACGATCACCACCCCGCCGGAGGAGCGCCATCCGGTGCTCACGTTCGTCGGGCCGTACGAGCAGAAGCAGATCGGCGCCGCGATCCGCCGCGAGCTGCTGCGCGAGGGCCAGGTCTTCTACATCCACAACCGGGTCGAGTCCATCGACCGCGCGGCGGCCCGGCTGCGCGAGATCGTGCCCGAGGCGCGCATCGCCACCGCCCACGGCCAGATGTCGGAGTCGGCGCTGGAGCAGGTCGTCGTCGACTTCTGGGAGAAGAAGTTCGACGTGCTGGTGTCGACGACGATCGTCGAGTCCGGCATCGACATCTCCAACGCCAACACCCTGATCGTCGAACGCGGCGACAACTTCGGCCTCAGCCAGCTGCACCAGCTGCGCGGCCGGGTGGGACGCGGCCGGGAGCGCGGGTACGCCTACTTCCTGTACCCGCCGGAGAAGCCGTTGACGGAGACCGCGCACGAGCGGCTCGCGACGATCGCCCAGCACACGGAGATGGGCGCGGGCATGTACGTGGCGATGAAGGACCTGGAGATCCGCGGCGCCGGAAACCTCCTCGGCGGTGAGCAGTCCGGTCACATCGCGGGTGTCGGCTTCGACCTGTACGTGCGGATGGTGGGCGAGGCGGTCGCGGACTACCGGCGCCAGCTGGAGACCGGCGAGATCGAGGAGGAGCCGCCGCTCGAGGTCAAGATCGAGCTGCCCGTCGACGCGCACGTCCCGCACGACTACGCGCCCGGCGAGCGGCTGCGCCTCCAGGCGTACCGGGCGATCGCCTCCGCGAACTCGGAGGAGGACATCAAGGCCGTACGCGAGGAACTCGTCGACCGTTACGGCAAGTTGCCGGAGCCGGTGGAGAACCTGCTGCTGGTGGCGGGTCTGCGGATGCTGGCCCGGGCGTGCGGCGTCGGCGAGATCGTGCTCCAGGGCAACAACGTCCGCTTCGCTCCGGTGGAGTTGCGCGAGTCCCAGGAACTGCGCCTGAAGCGCCTGTACCCCGGCACGGTCATCAAGGCGGCCGCGCACCAGGTGCTCGTCCCGCGCCCGAAGACCGCGAAGGTGGGCGGCAAGCCGCTGGTCGGGCGGGACCTGCTGGGCTGGGTCGGGGAGTTCCTGACGTCGGTCCTGGGTTCCTGACCCGCACGTGAGAGGCCGTCCACGGCGGGAGGCCGCCGTGGACGGCCCTGAGGGGTGTGCGAGGCCTTACGGCTGGTCGGGACGGTCGCGGTCCATGCCGAGCCGGCGTTCGGCCTGCTGCTGCCCGGTGTCGATGTGCTGCTCGTACTTGCCGCCGGTCCTCTCGTTCATCTTCCGTTCGGCGGCGTCCGAGGCCTGCTTGGCCTTCTCGCGCGCCGCCTTGTTGCTCTTGAACTTGTCGAGGATGCCCATGCGGGAACTCCTTCCGGAGGGGAATCAGAACCGACGATACGCGCGGTTTGCGACGAACGCCCGTGCGATGCGGGATTGGTCTGGACCGCTCGCTCGTTACGGTGAGTCCCGGATCGATCCGCCCCCGCCGGGGCAGGAATCAGAAGAGCGAGGGAGGGCCGCGGTGACGCGAGACAAGAGGTGGGGCGCACGGGCCCGGCGCACGGGACCGGTGGTGATCGCCGCGGTGGCTCTCCTCGCCGGCTGCGAGGCCGTCCAGGACGCGGACTCCCCGGCCGGCGCCGGAGACGGCAGCGGGCGCGCCGTCAGCCCGTTGGACAACCCCGACGGCACCGGACCGGGCCTCGCGCCCGTGACCGGCGAGCCGGACAGGGCCGAGGCCGTCGCCCTCATCACGAAGGTGACGACCAAGGGCCGCGGACCGAAGACGGGCTACGACCGGGACGAGTTCGGCTACGCCTGGATGGACACGGCCGACGGAGTGCCGTTGGCGAGGAATGGCTGCGACACCCGCAACGATCTGCTCCAGCGAGACGGCCGGGACGTGCGTTTCCGGTCCGGTTCCAACTGTGTGGTGGTCGCCATGACGCTGGACGACCCGTACACCGGAACAACCATCGAGTGGCGCAAGCAGGAGGCCGCCGAGGTGCAGATCGACCACGTCGTGCCGCTCTCCTACAGCTGGCAGATGGGCGCCTCCCGCTGGTCCGAGGCCGAGCGGGAGCGGCTGGCGAACGACACCCTCAACCTGATCCCGGTCGAGGGCCGGGCCAACTCGGCCAAGGGGGACTCCGGCCCGGCGTCCTGGCTCCCCCCGGACAAGGGCGTACGGTGCGCCTACGCGGTCCGCTTCGCGCAGGTCGCCCTCAAGTACGAGATGCCGGTGACGTCGGCCGACCGGCGGACGATGCTGGAGCAGTGCGGCGGCTGAGCGGCGGCCGAGCGGCGCCGCTGTGAGCCGCCGGGCGGGTCGGCTCAGGGAGTGGAGGTCCGGGGCGTCCGCGGGGGCGGCGCCCCGGTCGTGGCCGTGAAGGCCTTTCCGGCGATCTCGCCGCCACAGCCGGTGCGGCCGGAGCGCGCGGTGCGGTCGGTGCGCGTGGTGCGCGCGGTGCGTGCGGTGCGGCGCGTGGTGGGCCCCCGGGGGCCTAGAAGTTGCCGTTGCCGATGATCTCGCCGTCGGCGTCGTACACGGTGACGAGGCCGTTGTCGCTCTGCTTCCAGTCGGCGAACGCGGAGGCGATGAGCTTGGCGGGGGCCGTGCCCTCGCCCATGATCCCGCCGGTGAAGTCGGTGTAGACGTCGGCGGCGTCGAGGATGTCGTTCTGCTCGTCCGCGCCCTGCACCTTGGTGACGTGCGAGATCGCTTCCTTCTCCTGCGGCGTCCCGTTCTTCTGCACGAACGCCTTGAACTGCTCGGCCTGGGACGCCTTCTCGGTGCCCTTGTCCTCGGCGGGCTTTGCGTCCGCCGCGCCGTCCGACTTCGTGCCGCCGGACCGCTGCTCCGCGGACGCCGAGGTGCCCTTGTCGCCGGAACCGCCGCCCGAGTCACCGGAGTTCGCCGAGACGGCACCGATGACGACGATGCCCACGACGGCGCCCAGCGCGATCTTGCTCTTCATGCCCATGGCTGTGTCCCTCCCCACGCGGCCACCGCCACCTCGGCGGTCGCTCGTTCGCGGAGTCAATGAGAACAGATGCTGTGAATAGAGTCAACGTGATTCACAGTGCTCACGCTGTCCACGCTTGTGAAGGGTGAATCATGATCGCATCGGTATGCTTGCCGACACGCACGGGGCAGAGGGAAAGCGGGGAGGGGTGCCGGGCATGCGGGACAACGCGACCGAAGTGACCGCCGCCGGGATCGCACGACTGGCCGGTGTCGGCCGCGCGGCCGTCAGCAACTGGCGCCGGCGGCACGCCGACTTCCCCAGCCCGGTCGGCGGCACCGGGGCCAGCCCCTCGTTCGCGCTGGCCGAGGTCGAGGGCTGGCTGCGCAGGCACGGCAAGCTCGCCGAGGTCCCGCTGAAAGAACGCGTCTGGCAGCAGCTCACCGGCCACCCCGCCGGACCGGTCACCGCCCTCACCCACGCCGGCTGCGTCCTGCTCCTCATCCACGACCGCTCCCCGATCTGGCTGGAGGTGAGCTCCGGCTCCGACGAACGACTCGCCGCGCTGCTGCCCGGAGCGCTGGGGCAGGTGCTCACACCACGGCTCAGCGAGACGGGCGGCTCGTATGTGAACACCCCGGGCACTGTTCACAGCCTCGCCGCTTCCGCCGCCCCGGCCACCCGAAAAGCCCTCGAACCCCCCACCGCCCCCCAACTGCTCCCCTCCGCGCCCCTCCTCCGTTCCGTCGCCGGACTCGCCGCCGGACTCGGCGCCCGGCACACCTTCGAGTTCCTGCTCGGCCGGTACCTCGACGCCAACCCGCGCCGGCACACGCCCACCCCCGCCGACCTCGCCGGTCTCATGGCCGGCCTGGCCGGCACCGCCCGCACCGTCCTCGACCCGGCCTGCGGCACCGGCGCCCTGCTGCGCTCCGCCGGCAACGGCCCCGGCCGACGGCTGTACGGCCAGGACAGCGCCCCCGGACTCGCCGCCCTCGCCGCGCTCCGCCTCGCCCTGCACACCCGCGCCCCCGTGCACACCGCCGCCGGCGACACCCTGCGCGCCGACGCCCACCCGGAGCTGCGGGCCGACGCCGTCCTGTGCCACCCGCCGTTCAACGAGCGCGACTGGGGGCACGACGAACTCGCCTACGACCCGCGCTGGGAGTACGGCTTCCCGGCCCGCACCGAGTCCGAGCTGGCCTGGGCGCAGCACGCGCTCGCCCGGCTGCGGGACGGCGGCACCGCCGTGCTGCTGATGCCGCCCGCGGCCGCGTCCCGCCGTTCCGGGCGCCGGATCAGGGCCGACCTGCTGCGCCGGGGCGCGCTGCGCGCCGTCGTCGCGCTGCCGGCCGGCGCGGCACCCCCGTACGGCATCCCGCTGCACCTGTGGGTGCTGCGCCGGCCCGAACGGGCGCCCGTCCAGCCGGAGGTGCTGCTCGTCGACGCCGGAAGGTTCGCCGGTGAGGGGCGCGGCGGGCCCGACTGGCCGGGGGTGCGGGAGGCGGTCCTCGACGCCTGGCACGCCTTCGACCGGGCCGGCCGGCTCGGCGAACGGCCGGGACTGGCCCGCTCCGTGCCCGTCATCGAACTCCTCGACGACGACGTCGACCTCGCCCCGGCCCGCCATCTCCCGCCCCCGGCCGCAGCGGACGGTGCCGGCCGGCTCACCGACGTACGCGAACGGCTCGACGAGACGCTGCGCCTGGCCGCCGGCCTCACCCCGCCGCCCGCCGACCCCGCGCCGCCCGCCGCCGGGCGCCCGCCCCTCACCACCGTCGGTGAACTCGCGCGCGGGGGCGCCCTGGTGATGCGTACGGGCGGAAACGGCGGCCACGCGCGCGTGCCCGTCCTCACCGACCACGACGTACTCTCCGGAACCGGTCCCTCCGGCACGCTTCCGGAGAGCGACGGGGAAGCGGTGCTCACCGCACCCGGTGACGTCGTCGTGCCCGTGCTCGGCGGGGGCGCCGTCGCGCGGGTGATCGACGACACGACCGCCGGGGCCGCCCTGGGCCGCAACCTCGTGCTGCTGCGCCCCGACCCGGAGGTGCTCGACGCGTGGTTCCTCGCCGGGTTCCTGCGCGGCACCGCCAACCACCGCCAGGCCGGCAGCCACACGTCCACCGCCACCCGGCTCGACGTGCGCCGGCTGCGGCTGCCCCGGCTCGCACCGGCCGAACAGCGGCGCTACGGCGCCCGATTCCGGGCCCTGGACGAGTTCGAGCGGGCGCTCAGGCGGGCGGGCCGGCTCGGCGAGCAGCTCGTCCGCGGGATGTACGACGGCCTGACCGACGGGACGATCGCCCCCGACTGAGCCACGGAGCGCTTCCGACCGAGCCCACGGAGCGCTTCCGACCGAGCCCACGGATCGCTCCCGACCGAGCCCACGGATCGCTCCCGACCGAGCCCACGGAGCGCTCCCGATCGAACCCACGGATCGCTCCCGACCGATCCCACGGGACACCCTCGGCGCACCTCCAGGACGTCCCGTACGACAACGGTTCGGTACATCCCGGGACCGGTTGTCGCTGTCGGCCTATACGCTCGGACTCCGAGTTCCCATCGGCTACACCTGTCCAGGAGCAGTCATGTACGGCCACGGCGCGGCGCCGCCCACCCCCAGCGGGGCAATGGTCATCACGCAGCGCGTGCTGTACGCCGCCGCAGGAGTCCTGTGCTGCGGCCTGCTGGCCTGCGTGCCGCTGTTCCGGGTCGCGTTCCTGCGGGGGCGGCTGCTCGACTGGGTGGCGGCCTGGGTGAGCATCCCGCTGTCGATAGCCTGCCTGGCGGTGATCGGTTCGCTGCCGGAGTCGGACCGCCGGACCGACGTGGCCCTGGCCGCCGTCCTGATCCTCGGGGCGGTCGCGGCCGCGTACTACCTGACCGTGGACATCCGCCTGCACCGGCGGCCGCACCCGTACGCGGGCCAGCTGCCGCCGTCCCCCCACGCCACGACGATGCACGGCCAGGGCTCCGTGCAGGGCCCCTACGGCTATCCGCAGCAGGGCTCGCCGTACGCGCCCACGCCGGTGCCGCAGCCCCCGGCCCACCACACCCCGGTACCGCACACCCCGGTACCGCACACCCCGGTACCCCCCACCCCCGTACCGCCGCCGCAGTCGCCGCAGCACCCCGTACCGCCGGCCCGGATCGACCAGGTCCGCGCCGAGCTGGACGAACTCAGCGACTACCTGCGCCGCCAGGACGGGCAGCCCGGACAGCACGGCAACCACGAGGGCGGAAGGTGAGCGTGACGACGGGACGTGTCGTCGCCGGCCGCTACGAACTGTCCACGCTCATCGGGCAGGGCGGCATGGGACAGGTCTGGACGGCCTACGACAAACGGCTGGACCGGCGCGTGGCGGTGAAGCTGCTGCGCCCGGACAAGGTGGCCGGCCAGGAGGCCGACGAACTGCGCCGCCGCTTCGTGCGCGAGTGCCGGGTGACCGCCCAGGTCGACCACCCCGGCCTGGTCACCGTGCACGACGCGGGCAGCGAGGGCGAGGAGCTGTTCCTCGTCATGCAGTACGTCGACGGCGCAGACCTCGGCGACCACCTCGCCGAACACGACCCGTACCCGTGGCAGTGGGCGGTCGCCGTCGCGGCGCAGCTGTGCGCCGTGCTGAGCGCCGTGCACGCCGTGCCGATCGTCCACCGCGACCTCAAGCCGCGCAACGTGATGGTGAAGCAGGACGGCACGGTCACCGTGCTCGACCTCGGCGTCGCCTCCGTCATGGACAGCGACACCACGCGCCTGACGCACACCGGTTCGCCCATCGGCTCGCCCGCCTACATGGCGCCCGAGCAGGCGATGGGCGGCGCGGTCGGCCCGTACACGGACCTGTACGCGCTCGGGGTGCTGATGCACGAACTGCTCAGCGGAGACGTGCCGTTCGCGGGCTCCACGGCGCTCGGGGTGCTGCACCGGCACCTGTACGAGCCGCCGGTGCCCGTGCGCCGGATCCGCCCGGAGGTCCCCGAGGCCCTGGAGACCCTGGTGCTGCGGCTGCTCGCCAAGGACCCGCAGCACCGTCCGGGCTCCGCGCAGGAGGTCTACGAGGACCTGGCGCGGTTGCTCCCCGCGCGGGGCACGCCCACCGGCGCGCCCCTGGACCCCACCCGCCCCTTCCTGCGTCCGCACGCCCCCTGGCCGGACCGCGCCCGCACCCCCGCCCCCCAGCCGGCCCCCGCCGCACCGCCCGCGCCCGTGGCGGGGAAGGCCGACGTCGCCGCCGCCGTGGACGAGGTGAAGCGGCTGCTCGGCGAGGGCCGCATCACCCAGGCCGTCGACATCCTCGGCTCGATCCTGCCCGTCGCCGCCGACCAGCACGGCGAGCACTCCCCGGTCGTGCGCACCCTGCGCAAGCAGTACGCGGCCACGCTCCTGGACGACGGCCAGTACCGGCGCGCGCTGCCCGAACTGCGCCGCCTCGCCGACGAACGCGCCGCCGAGGCCGGCCAGGCCGACCCGCAGTCCCTGCGCTACCGCTACGAGGCCGCGCAGTGCCTGGAGCAGCTCGGCGAACCCGCGGCGGCGCTCGCCGAGTACCGGGCGCTGCTGGCGTACTACGAGAACCAGTACGTGGCGGCCGGCGACCCGCAGCTCGCCCATGACGTCCGCCGCCGCATCGGCCATCTGCTGCTGGCCCTGGGCGACCGGCCCGCCGCGCACGACACGCTGGTCCGGCTGCTGCACGACGTGGAACGCGTGCAGGGGCCGGGGCACCCGCTGGCCGCCGACATCCGGCGGACGCTGCAGTGGCTGGGACAGGTGCGCTGATAGCGGGACGGCGGGGGCGAAGGCCGTTCAGGGGCCGTGGGGCCGGACGGCGCAGCCGCCGGTGCCGGAAGTCGCCGTGAATCGTTGGTCGAATGGGTTGGCCAGAGCTTGGCCGATGCCTACCATCGATCACCGCAAGACTTTGTGCACCGCCGCACAAGCTCTCCTCAGGAGGTCTCCTTGCACCGCCGCCGTCGCACCGCGTTCCTCCTCACCGCCGCGATCGCCGCAGCGGCGCCCCTGCTCACCGCCTGCGGGAACGACGCGCACCCCGGTGCGGCAGCCGTCGTCGGCGGCGAGCGGATCACCGTGTCGCAGCTGGAGAACCGGGTCGGCGAGGTCCGCGCGGCCCAGCGGGCGGCCGTACCGGACGACGCCCAGTACCAGCAGGCCATCGCCCGGACCGGCAGCCTCACCCGCGACACCCTGCACGGCATGGTCCTGGACCGGGTGCTGGAGCGCGCCGCGCGGGACGCCGGCGTGACGGTCACGGACCGCGAGGTCCAGCGGATGCGGTCCGGTCTGGAGCAGCAGGCCGGCGGCGCCGAGGCGCTGGAGGCGGCCTGGCTGCAGCAGTACGGCGTCCCGCCGCAGCGTCTCGACGCCAACCTCCGCCTCCAGGTGCAGGCCCAGAAGCTCGCCCAGCGGCTCGGCACCGACCCCGGCCGCCCCGAGTTCTGGCAGGCGCTGTCGGAGGCGAGCGAGGAACTCGACGTCGACCTCAACCCGCGCTACGGCAGCTGGGACGTCGAGAAGAGCAGCCGTGTCGACGCGAAGACGCCGTGGGTACGGGACGTCACGGCGGCCGGGGCGCCGCAGACGCTCTGACCGGCTGCCTGTGGACAACCGGCCTGTGGACAGCCCGCCTGTGGACAACTCGGGGACTGTCGGCAGGGTGGGCTAGTTTCGGAGCGTGAACGCAATCAGTCCCGCACCGAGCTCCGAGGCCGCCCCCGGCCGTGTCGTCCTGCTCACCACCAGCCACCGCGTGGCGCCCGGCCTGCTGTCCTGGCCGGCCTGGCAGGCCCTGCACGCGGCCGACCGGGTGCTGTGCGCGGACGGCGCCCACCCGCAGCTGCCGTATCTGCGGGAGGCGGGGATACCGGTCGAGGAGGCCTCACCGACCGCCGAGGAGATCGTCGACGCCTGCGCCGGCGGGCGGACGGTGGTGGTCGTGGCGACGGGTGAGGGCGAGCCCGCGCTGACCGACGGGCTGGCCCGGCTGGCCGGGACCGGCAGGGTGCGGATGCCCGAGCTGGAGCTGCTGCCCGCCTCCTACGACCTGCCGGGCGCCCGGCTGCTCGACCTCGTGCAGGTGATGGACCGCATCCGCGCGGAGTGCCCGTGGTCGTCCCGGCAGACCCACAAGGGCCTGGCGAAGTACGGCATCGAGGAGGCGTACGAGCTCGTCGAGGCCATCGAGGAGGGCGACCGGGACGAGCTGCGCGAGGAGCTGGGGGACGTGCTCCTCCAGGTCGTCTTCCACGCGCGGATCGCCGAGGAGCACCCGGAGGAGCCGTTCTCCGTCGACGACGTGGCGGGGGGCATCGTGGCCAAGCTGATCCACCGGCACCCGCACGTCTTCGGTGAGGCGACGGCGGACACCCCGGAGGACGTCAAGGCGCACTGGCTGCGGACCAAGGCGGAGGAGAAGCGGCGCAGCTCGGTGACGGAGGGGGTGCCGCTCGGACAGCCCGGGCTGGCGCTGGCGGCGAAGCTGGGGTCGCGGGTGCGGACGGCGGGGCTGGACGTGCCGTTGCCGGCGGGGGAGGGGGTCGGCTACGAACTGCTGGCGCTGGCGGTGCGGGCGGAGGCAGCGGGGGTCGATCCGGAGGCGGCGTTGCGGGCCGCTGCGCGCGTCTACCGGGACGCGATACGGGCGGCGGAGGGGCAGGGCGGGGGCTGAGCGCCGGGTGTGGGTGCGGGGCAGGAGTTCCTTCGCCCCTGCCGCCCCGTCCCGTCCCGAGGGCTCCGCCCCGGACCCCCTTCGCGCCCACGCGGCGGAGCCGCATGTCGACACAGCCCCGCGCCCCTTGAGGGGCGCGGACGACCACAACGCGCCCGTCACCCGGGCTCTCCCGCGCTGCCCTGCCGCCCCGCCCGTTAGGGTCGCCGCATGCATGACCAGCCCACCCCTCCCGAGTTGTTCAGCTGGGAGTTCGCCGCCGATCCCTACCCCGCCTACGCCTGGCTGCGTGAGCACGAACCCGTGCGCAGGACGCGGCTGCCCAGCGGGGTGGAGGCGTGGCTGGTCACCCGGTACGCCGATGCCAAGCAGATCCTCGCCGACAACCGGCTGTCCAAGAACCCCGCGCACCACGACGAGCCCGCGCACGCCAAGGGCAAGACCGGTATCCCCGGGGAGCGCCAGGCGGAGCTGATGACGCATCTGCTGAACATCGACCCGCCGGACCACACCCGGCTGCGCCGGCTGGTCAGCAAGGCGTTCACCCCGCGCCGGGTCGCCGAGTTCGCGCCCCGCGTGCAGGAACTCACCGACGGGCTCATCGACCGGTTCGCGGACAACGGCTCCGCCGACCTCATCCACGAGTTCGCCTTCCCCCTCCCCATCTACGCCATCTGCGACCTGCTCGGCGTCCCGCGCGAGGACCAGGACGACTTCCGGGACTGGGCGGGCATGATGATCCGCCACGGCGGGGGGCCGCGCGGCGGGGTCGCCCGGTCCGTGAAGAAGATGCGCGGCTACCTCGCCGAGCTGATCCACCGCAAGCGCGAGGCGCTCCCCGCCGAACCCGCCCCCGGCGAGGACCTCATCTCCGGCCTCATCCGCGCCTCCGACCACGGTGAGCACCTCACCGAGAACGAGGCCGCCGCCATGGCGTTCATCCTGCTGTTCGCCGGTTTCGAGACCACCGTCAACCTGATCGGCAACGGCACCTACGCCCTGCTCACCCACCCCGACCAGCGCGACCGCCTGCAGCGGGCCCTCGCCGCCGGGGAGCACGGGCTGCTGGAGACCGGTGTCGAGGAGCTCCTGCGGTACGACGGCCCCGTGGAGCTCGCCACCTGGCGGTTCGCCACCGAGCCGGTCACCATCGGCGGACAGCGCATCGCGGCCGGCGACCCCGTCCTCGTCGTGCTCGCCGCCGCGGACCGGGACCCGGAGCGGTTCGCCGACCCGGACGTGCTCGACCTCGGCCGGCGCGACAACCAGCATCTGGGGTACGGCCACGGCATCCACTACTGCCTGGGCGCCCCGCTGGCCCGTCTGGAGGGCCGGACCGCGCTCGCCACCCTGCTGACGCGTCTGCCGGACCTGCGGCTCGCGGTGGAACCGGCCGAGCTCCGCTGGCGGGGCGGGCTCATCATGCGTGGACTGCGCACGCTCCCGGTGGAGTTCACTCCTCCGCGCACGTGACGGACCGGGCCGCCGTCCGCTGTGCCCCTGAGCGGGCCAGCGCAAACATGACACGCTCTCAACTCTGTGATCTTCACGTGATCTGCGCGGCATGAACTTGTGACAAGTGATCGTCTGCGGATACGTTCACCCATCAAGTGCGGCACATGAGTTCCACTCGCCGCGCCGGTCATTGCTGTCTTGCGAAAGGTTTCCGCATGCTCTCCGGAAACGGTCGGCACCGTCGTCCCCGCCAGGCTCCGGCTCTCCTCGTCGCGGCCGGAGTGACCGGCTCCGCCATCGCGATCCCGCTCCTCGGGGCCGGTAGCGCCAGCGCGGCCGACGGTGCGACCTGGGACCGGGTCGCCGAATGCGAGAGCGGCGGTTCGTGGAGCCAGAACACCGGCAACGGCTACTACGGCGGCCTGCAGTTGACCCAGGACGACTGGGAGAACTACGGCGGCCTGGACTACGCGACCAGCCCCGACCAGGCCAGCCGAGGCCAGCAGATAGCCGTGGCCGAGAGAATCCTCGCCGACCAGGGGGTCGGCGCATGGCGCACCTGCGGACTGACGGCGGGCCTCGGCGAGGACTCGGCGCCGGCCGACATCGACACGGGTGTGGCGGAGGACTCGACCTCGGACTCCTCCGGTGCCTCCGGCTCTTCGGACTCGTCCGGATCGTCGGACTCCGGCGATCCGTCCGCTTCGTCCTCCCCGTCGGCCACGTCCGACCCGTCGGTCGATGCCGAGGGGGAGGAGGGCGGCGAGGGTGCTGCCGGTGAATCGGCCAAGTCCGACAAGTCGAGCGGCTCGGGCACGGATTCGGACACCGGCTCCGGCGACGGATCCGGCACCTCCCCCTCCGCCTCGGCCACCCCCAAGGGTGACGAGTCGGACAAGTCCGGGCAGACCACCGGTTCTTCCGAGGTCACCGACACCGAAGGCACCGGCACCGGCCGCCACCGCGGTGTCAGTGCCGAGGAGGCTGAGGCGGAGGGCCGTACGCCGGAATCGTCCGGCCGGCATGCCTCGCGCGGCACCGACGCCTCGCGCGATGCCGCCGACGGTTCGTACACCGTGCGCACCGGCGACAGCCTCTCGTCCATCGCCGACTCCCTTGAACTGGGCGGCGGTTGGCGGTCGCTCTACGCCGAGAACGAGCAGGTCGTCGGCGCCGACCCGGACCTCATCCTGCCGGGCCAGGAGCTCGAGGTCGGGGTCGAACCGGGCGAAAAGTGACGCCCGAAGGAGCGTAGGCCCGGCGGCAGTTGGCGTCATGGTTCGCGGTAAATGTCCGGTTTAAAGGCTGTGAGAGATAGGTCTCAGAAGCCCTGATCGTCTTTGAAATTCCGCGGATCGCGTGCCTACGGTCGTGACCGCTCGCCACCGCGGGCCCCGGCTGCCGCCACGCCGAATCCTGCCAGTGGCAGCACGGGAACAGTCGTCGCGTCATGCGCCGCAGGCAGGAGCGGGGGACCCAAGGTAAGTGCCCCTTCCGGTGGTTGACACCGGATCGGGCTTGGGGTGAAGCCGCGTCCCGTGAGGGGCGTGGCCGGGCAACTCAACCGGCCCGAACCCGACAGCTCACCTCGCAGGCGTCGGTGAGGGGATCCAACCATGCTGTTTTCTGGCAAGGGCAAGCACCGTCGTCCGTCCAAGGCCACCCGCGCGATCGCCGTCGCCGGTGTCGCCTCCGCCGCCGTCGCCGCCCCGCTGATGGCGGCCGGCAGCGCCTCCGCCGCCACCGCCTCCGAGTGGGACGCCGTCGCCCAGTGCGAGTCCGGCGGCAACTGGTCCATCAACACCGGCAACGGTTACTACGGCGGTCTGCAGTTCTCCGCCTCCACCTGGGCCGCGTACGGCGGCACGCAGTACGCCTCCACCGCCGACCAGGCCAGCAAGGCCCAGCAGATCGAGATCGCCGAGAAGGTCCTCGCGGGCCAGGGCAAGGGCGCCTGGCCGGTCTGCGGCACGGGCCTGTCCAACGCCGCCTACACCGGCTCCTCCTCGAACGGTTCCTCGGCCGGCTCCTCGCAGAGCCAGGACACCGGTTCCACCGAGACCCGTGAGACCGAGCAGAAGGCCTCCCGCTCCGCCGAGCGTCCGGCCGCCGAGAAGCAGGCCGAGCGGAAGGCCGAGAAGACCGTCACCACCCCGACCGGCGAGAAGGTCGAGAAGGGTGACGGCGAGTACAAGGTCGTCAAGGGCGACACCCTCAGCTCCATCGCCGCCGAGCGCGACGTCGAGGGCGGTTGGGCCGAGCTGTTCGAGCTGAACGACGACATCGTCGACGACGCCGACCTCATCTACCCGGGCCAGCAGCTGCACCTGAAGTAAGCGGCTGCCCCACGGCTCCCCGCCCCGGTGCGTCTTCCCCCGTACGCGCCGGGGCGGGGTTTTTGTGACCGGGTTTCCGGAAACGGCTTTGTTCCGTTCGGAAACAATTTACTCTCGGTTCTGTCCATGGGGCGGGCGACCGGCGGCCCGATCGCCCGGGGCCGGTTAGGCTCGGACTCGCAAGACCCTCCGGGGTCCTGCCCACCCGCGTCACATCCAAGAAGGAGATGCTCGTGCCGTCCATCGACGTCGTCGTAGCCCGGGAAATCCTGGACTCCCGAGGCAACCCCACGGTCGAGGTCGAGGTCGGCCTCGACGACGGCAGCACGGGTCGTGCCGCCGTCCCGTCCGGCGCCTCCACCGGCGCCTTTGAGGCCATCGAACTCCGTGACGGCGATGCCAACCGTTACCTGGGCAAGGGTGTCGAGAAGGCCGTCCTGGCCGTCATCGAGCAGATCGGCCCGGAGCTCGTCGGCTACGACGCCACCGAGCAGCGCCTGATCGACCAGGCGATGTTCGACCTGGACGCCACCGACAACAAGGGCTCGCTCGGCGCCAACGCCATCCTCGGCGTCTCGCTCGCCGTCGCCCACGCCGCCTCCGAGGCCAGCGACCTCCCGCTCTTCCGCTACCTGGGCGGCCCCAACGCGCACCTGCTGCCGGTGCCGATGATGAACATCCTGAACGGCGGCTCGCACGCCGACTCCAACGTGGACATCCAGGAGTTCATGATCGCCCCGATCGGCGCGGAGTCCTTCTCCGAGGCCCTGCGCTGGGGCGCCGAGGTCTACCACACCCTGAAGAAGGTCCTGAAGAGCAAGGGCCTGGCCACCGGCCTCGGCGACGAGGGCGGCTTCGCCCCGAACCTCGGCTCCAACCGCGAGGCCCTCGACCTCATCCTCGAGGCGATCAAGGAGGCCGGCTACACCCCCGGCGAGCAGATCGCCCTCGCGCTCGACGTCGCCGCGTCCGAGTTCTACAAGGACGGCTCCTACACCTTCGAGGGCAAGGAGCGCTCCGCCGCCGAGATGACCGAGTACTACGCCGAGCTCGTCGACGCGTACCCGCTCGTCTCCATCGAGGACCCGCTGTTCGAGGACGACTGGGAGGGCTGGAAGACCATCACCGCCAAGCTCGGTGACAAGGTCCAGCTCGTCGGCGACGACCTGTTCGTCACCAACCCCGAGCGCCTCGCCCGCGGCATCGAGGAGGGTGCCGCCAACGCCCTGCTGGTCAAGGTCAACCAGATCGGCTCGCTGACCGAGACCCTGGACGCCGTCGAGCTGGCCCAGCGCAACGGCTTCAAGTGCATGATGTCCCACCGCTCCGGCGAGACCGAGGACGTCACCATCGCCGACCTGGCCGTCGCCACCAACTGCGGCCAGATCAAGACCGGCGCCCCGGCCCGCTCCGAGCGCGTCGCCAAGTACAACCAGCTGCTGCGCATCGAGGAGATCCTCGACGACGCCGCGGTGTACGCCGGCCGCAGCGCGTTCCCCCGCTTCAAGGGCTGAGCGCCGCTCCTGTAGGCGGCGTCGTACGTACGTCCCCGTACCCGGTCCCGTACCGTGTGCGGGGACGTACGCACGTATGAAGGTGAACGAAGGCGAACCGGAGGCGGAACATGGCGGTCAAGGACCGGGACCGTTTCTCCACCGCGACCAGGATCCGGCTGATCGGTGAGCAGACCGCGGCCCGGGTCTACCGTTCGCAGACCAAGCGCCAGGCCCGCCGCTCCCGGCTGACCGGCCGGGCCGCGCTGCTCGCCCTGGTGGTCTGCTCCCTGATCGTCGCCCTCGCCTATCCCATGCGGCAGTACGTCTCCCAGCGCGCGGACATCGCCGACCTCCGGCAGGAGCAGGAGGAGACCCGCCAGCGGGTCGAACGGCTGCGCGACATGAAGGCGCGCTGGCAGGACGACGCGTACGCCGAGCAGGAGATCCGCAGGCGGCTGCACTACGTCATGCCCGGCGAGACCGGCTACATCGTCATCGACCCGGGTGCGGCGGACAAGTCCCGCACGGATCTCGAAGCCGCCGACCGCCCCTGGTACGCGAACGTCTGGGACGGCGTCGACAAGGCCGACGCCGCCGCCGACCAGTGACCCTTTGCAGAAAGCCGTAGAAAGACAGTATGGAAACGCCCCCGCCCACGACCCCGCGCACCGAGCCCACCGACGCGGACGTCGAGGCCTTCAAGCAGCAGCTCGGGCGGCCCCCGCGCGGGCTGCGCGCCATCGCGCACCGTTGCCCCTGCGGGCAGCCGGACGTCGTGGAGACCGCGCCGAGGCTGCCCGACGGCACCCCCTTCCCGACGCTCTACTACCTCACCTGCCCGAAGGCGAACTCCGCGATCGGCACGCTGGAGGCGAACGGCGTGATGAAGGAGATGACGGAGCGGCTGGCCACCGACCCCGAGCTGGCGGCCGCGTACCGCGCGGCGCACGAGGACTACATCCGGCGCCGCGACGAGATCGAGGAGCTGAAGAACTTCCCCAGCGCGGGCGGCATGCCGGACCGCGTGAAGTGCCTGCACGTGCTGGTCGCCCACTCGCTGGCCGCGGGCCCCGGGGTCAACCCGCTGGGTGACGAGGCGCTGGCGATGCTGCCCCAGTGGTGGCGCAAGGGCGCCTGCGTGACGCTTCCCGTGAAGGAGGAGGACCGGTGACCCGAGTCGCCGCCGTCGACTGCGGTACGAACTCCATCCGGCTGCTGGTGGCCGACGCGGACCCGGACACGGGCGAACTGACGGACCTGGACCGCCGTATGACGATCGTCCGGCTCGGTCAGGGCGTCGACCGTACGGGCCGACTGGCGCCCGAGGCGCTGGAGCGGACGTTCGCCGCCTGCCGCGAGTACGCGGAGATCATCAAGGAGCACGGCGCGGAGCAGCTGCGCTTCGTCGCCACCTCCGCCTCCCGCGACGCCGAGAACCGCGACGAGTTCGTGCGCGGGGTGCTGGACATCCTGGGCGTGGAGCCCGAGGTCATCACCGGTGACCAGGAGGCCGAGTTCTCCTTCACCGGGGCCACCAGGGAGCTGACGGGCCGGACCGACCTGCACCGCCCGTTCCTGGTCGTGGACATCGGCGGCGGCTCGACCGAGTTCGTCATCGGTGACGACCACGTCCGCGCCGCCCGCTCCGTGGACGTCGGATGCGTACGGATGACCGAGCGGCACCTGGTGCGGGACGGGGCCGTGACGGACCCGCCGGCCGAGGAGCAGATCGCGGCGATGCGCGTCGACATCGAGGCCGCCCTCGACCACGCCGAGGAGACGGTCCCGTTGCGCGAGGCGCACACCCTGGTCGGCCTGGCGGGCTCGGTCACGACCGTGTCGGCGATCGCCCAGGACCTCCCCGAGTACGACTCCGAGGCCATCCACCACTCCCGGGTCTCCCGCGACCGCGTCCGCGAGATCACCGAGTGGCTGCTGCGGTCCACCCATGCCGAGCGCGCGGCGGTGCCCTCCATGCATCCGGGCCGGGTCGACGTGATCGGCGCCGGGGCCCTGGTCCTCCTGGCCATCATGGAGCGGATCGGTGCGGAGGAGGTCGTGGTGTCGGAGCACGACATCCTCGACGGCATCGCCTGGTCCATCGCCTAGCCCCCTCTCTCCGCTGATCAGGAGCACTCCGCTGAGCGGTCGGGACGGCGTTTGAGCGGCCTCCGGGGGGCCTTTCGGGCCCTTCGGCGGGGCCCCGCCGGGAAAGTTCGTGAAGTTCTTCACAAGGAATTGGCCCCGGGAGGACGAAGAACTCAACCCAGTTGACCCATTCGGGCCCTCAACACCCCTTTGAACACGTTCAGAAGGTGGTGGCGGGTGCCTTGCCGGGGGTCACCGCGAAGGCTCGCGGGTCGGCCTCACATCGCCCGTCGGCGGGCAGAGAGGCAGCTCACGCGGCATTGACAACGTCCCGCGCGGGGTGTCGGTTCCCACTTCGCGCTGTGATCTGGATCAAGAAGCCGGGGATGGTAACACAGGCCCTCTCGAAGCTTGTGAAGGGGCGCACGAGGTACCCCCCGGGGGCGGGTGGATACTCGATGGCATGAGCACCACGGAGCGTCCCAGGATCCTCGTAGTAGGCGGTGGGTACGTAGGCCTGTACGCAGCTCGGCGCATCCAGAAGAAGATGCGTTACGGCGAGGCGACCGTCACCGTCGTCGACCCGCGGTCGTACATGACCTACCAGCCCTTCCTTCCCGAAGCCGCCGCCGGCAGCATCTCCCCCCGGCACGTCGTCGTCCCGCTGCGACGCGTGCTGCCCAAGGCGGAGGTCCTCACCGGTCGGGTCACCAGCATCGACCAGGACCGCAAGGTCGCGCACGTAGCCCCGCTGGTCGGCGAGGCGTACGAGCTGCCTTTCGACTACCTGGTGATCGCGCTCGGCGCGGTCTCCCGCACCTTCCCGATCCCCGGCCTCGCCGAGCAGGGCATCGGCATGAAGGGCATCGAAGAGGCCATCGGCCTGCGCAACCACGTCCTCGAACAGCTGGACAAGGCCGACTCCACCACGGACGAGGAGATCCGGCGCAAGGCGCTCACCTTCGTCTTCGTGGGTGGTGGCTTCGCCGGCGCGGAGACCATCGGCGAGGTCGAGGACATGGCCCGCGACGCCGCCAAGTACTACAAGAGCGTGTCCCGCGAGGACATGCGCTTCATCCTCGTCGACGCCGCAGACAAGATCCTCCCCGAGGTGGGTCCCAAGCTCGGCAAGTACGGCAAGGAGCACCTCGAGGGCCGCGGCGTCGAGGTCTACCTGTCCACGTCGATGGACTCCTGCGTCGACGGCCACGTGGTCCTGAAGAACGGACTCGAGGTCGACTCCAACACGATCGTGTGGACGGCGGGCGTCAAGCCCAACCCGGCGCTGGCCCGCTTCGGCCTGCCGCTCGGTCCGCGCGGACACGTCGACACCGAGCCGACCCTCCAGGTCAAGGGCACGGACTACATCTGGGCCGCGGGTGACAACGCCCAGGTGCCGGACCTCGTGGGCCGCAAGGCCGGCAACGAGAACGCCTGGTGCCCGCCGAACGCCCAGCACGCGCTGCGCCAGGCCAAGGTCCTCGGCGACAACGTGATCTCCGGGATGCGGGGCTTCCCGCAGAAGGAGTACAGCCACGCCAACAAGGGCGCGGTGGCGGGCCTCGGCCTGCACAAGGGCGTCGCGATGATCGTCTTCGGCAAGATGAAGATCAAGCTCAAGGGCCGGCTCGCCTGGTACATGCACCGTGGCTACCACGGCATGGCCATGCCGACCTGGAACCGCAAGATCCGCGTCTTCGCGGACTGGACCCTCGGCATGTTCCTCAAGCGCGAGGTCGTGTCCCTGGGCGCGATCGAGTCGCCGCGCGACGAGTTCTACGAGGCGGCGAAGCCGGCGCCCGCGCCTGCGGCGGCCCAGCAGGAACCGAAGAAGACCGAGGCGAAGGCCTCCTGACCCCCGGTCACCGAATCGCCCGAAGGGGCCGCCCGCCATCCGTGGTGCGGGCGGCCCCTTCGGCGTTCCCGAGGGGACGTTCCCATCCGCCGGGCCGGGTGGGCGGGCGGTGCCCGGAACTCCGGGGCGGAGCCCCCGAGGAGCAGTCCCGGCACGCGATCCGGCGTTTCGCCCGGAGACGACGCGCGCCGGGACTGCCAACCCGCTTCCCAGGTGTTTACGTGGTGACGGCATTCCGGGATTCCCCGTCACGGAGGTGTACACCATGGCAGACGCCGCCTCTCGGCTGAAAGGTCACATCGAACAGCTGATCGGCACCCCCCTCCCCGTCCGCGTCCGCGCCTGGGACGGATCCCAGGCCGGCCCTCCGGACGCCCCGGCCCTGGTCGTACGCAACCGCCGGGCCCTGCGCCACCTGCTCTTCAAGCCGGGCGAACTCGGCCTCGCCCGCGCCTGGGTGGCCGGCGACCTCGCCGTCGAGGGCGACCTCTACACCGCCCTCGACCGCATCGCCGGCCTCGTCTGGGAGCGCGGCGAGGACGCCCGTACCCTCACCCAGGCCCTGCGCGACCCCGCCTTCCGCTCCACCGCCCGCGGACTGATCGCCCTCGCGGGCCTCCCGCTGCCGCCCGCCCCGCCCCGCGAGGAGGCCCGCCGCCCCCGCCGCGGCCTGCACACCAGGCACAGCGACCGGCGCGCCGTCAGCCACCACTACGACGTCGGCAACGACTTCTACGAGATCGTCCTCGGCCCGTCCATGGTGTACTCCTGCGCCTACTGGCCCGCCCCGCCCCCGCGGGGCACCCTCGAACAGGCCCAGCACGACAAACTCGAACTCGTCGCCCGCAAGCTCGCCCTGGAACCCGGCCGGCGCCTGCTGGACGTCGGCTGCGGCTGGGGCTCCATGGCCGTCCACGCCGCCCGCGACCACGGCGTGGACGTCGTCGGCGTCACCCTCTCCCACGAACAGGCCGCCTACGCCCGCAAGCGCGTCGCCGACGAGGGCCTGACCGACCGCGTCGAGATCCGCGTCCAGGACTACCGCGACGTCACGGACGGCCCGTACGACGCCGTCTCCTCCATCGGCATGGCCGAACACGTCGGATCCGAGCGCTACCTGGAGTACGCCACCGCCCTGCACCGGCTCCTCAAGCCGGGCGGACGGCTGCTGAACCACCAGATCGCGCGCCGCCCGCAGCGGGACGAGACGTCGTACCGGGTGGACTCCTTCATCGACGCCTACGTCTTCCCCGACGGCGAACTCGCCCCGCTGGGCACCACGGTGTCCCTGCTGGAACGTTCCGGTTTCGAGGTGCGCGACGTCGAGTCGATCCGCGAGCACTACGCGCTCACCCTGCGCCGCTGGGTGGCGAACCTGGAGGCGGACTGGGCCCGCGCGGTGTCGCTCGCCGGCCCGGGACGGGCCCGCGTCTGGCTGCTGTACATGGCCGCGTCCGCCCTCGCCTTCGAACGCAACCGCATCGGCGTCAACCAGGTCCTCGCCGTCAGAACCCCCGAGTCCGGCGCCTCCGCCCTCCCCCTGCGCGCCCGCACCTGGAACTGACCCGCACGCGACGACGGGCCCCGCTCCACCCGGAACGGGGCCCGCGTCACGGCCGATGCGGTGACTCCTACTCGGCCTTGATCGCCTGCAGCATGTTCAGCCGGGCCGCCCGCCGCGCCGGCCACAGCGCCGCCAGCACACCCACCACCGCGGCCAGCAGCAGGAAGATCCCCATCCGGGCCCACGGCAGGACCAGTTCGTACGTCGCCATACTCGAGCCCACCAGCTCACCGGCCGCCCAGCCGAAGAAGACGCCCAGACCGAGGCCGAGCACCGCGCCGAACAGCGAGATCACCAGGGACTCCAGCCGGACCATCCGCTTGATGCCCGTGCGGTCCAGGCCGATCGCCCGCAGCATGCCGATCTCCTGGGAGCGCTCGAACACCGACATCGCCAGGGTGTTGATCACGCCGAGGACCGCCACGATCACCGCCATCGCCAGCAGGCCGTAGACCATGTTCAGGATCAGGGTGAACATCTTCGCGATCTCGTTGGAGAGGTCCTGCTTGTCCTGGACCTTGATCGCGGGGTTGCTGCCGAGGGCCTTCTCCAGGGAGTCCTTCACCGCGTCGGACGTACCGTCGGCGGTCTTCACCATGACCATCATGTCGGCCGGTTCCTCCTCGTGCGGATCGAGGGTCGCGGTGTCGATCATGATGCCGCTCATCATCTCGTTGGCCTGATAGATGCCGGAGACCGTGAGCTTCTGCTTCTCGTCGTCCTCGTAGACGATGGTGAAGTCCGAACCGGCCTTCCAGCCGTACGACTTCGCGGTGTCCTCGTCCACGACGACCCGCGTGCCGCCGACCTCGAAGGCGCCCTGCACCACCGTGAACTCGGTCAGCTCGCCGAACGTGGCGCCGTTCACGCCGGTCAGGTACTCGTCCTCGCCGTCGACGAGGGCGTACGCGTTGCGCATCGGGCTGGTGGCGGTGACGCCACCGGACCGCTTCAGCTCCTTCTCGACGTCCGGCGACAGCGGGTGCCCGTTCGCCATGGACACCATGTAGTCCGCCTCGATCGCGGAGGCCGCCATCTCGTCGATGGACTTCTGCAGGCTGCCGGCCATCACCGTCATCCCGGTGATCAGGGTGAGCCCGATCATCAGCGCGGACGCGGTGGCGGCGGTACGGCGCGGGTTGCGCACCGAGTTCTGCCGGGCCAGCTTCCCGGAGACCCCGAAGACGCGCAGCACCGGGGCCGCGGCGGCGATCAGCGGGCGGGACAGCAGCGGGGTCAGGACGAAGACGCCGATGATCAGCAGTACGGCGCCGAGCCCCATGGGGGCCTGGCCGTCGGTGCCGTCCATCGTCGTGGCCGCGAGGACCACCGCGACACCGGCCGCCGAGAACAGCGCGCCCAGCGTGTTGCGCAGCACCAGCGACTTGGTGGTCGCCTGGGCGTGCACCGAGCTCATCGCCGCCACCGGCGGGATCTTCGCGGCCCGGCGGCCGGGCAGCCACGCGGCGAACATGGTCACCAGGATGCCGACCGCGAACGCGGAGGCCACCGTGCCGGGAGTGATCACCAGGGGCCCGTCGGGCATGGGTGCGTCCAGCGTCCCCATCAGGGAGCGCAGACCCGCGCCGATGCCGACGCCCGCGACGAGTCCGACGACGGCGGCGACCGCGCCGACCACGAACGCCTCGATCAGCACCGACCGCGTGACCTGGCGCCGGGAGGCGCCGACCGCGCGCATCAGGGCCAGTTCCTTGGTGCGCTGGGCGACCAGCATGGTGAAGGTGTTGGCGATGATGAACGTACCGACGAACAGCGAGATGCCGGCGAACACCAGCAGACCCTGCTTCAGACCGCTCATCGAGGAGGCGATCGCCTCGGCCTGGTCGTCGGCGAGCTGCGTGCCCGTCGTGGTCTCCACGACGTCGGAGGGCAGCGCCTTCTCCAGCTGGGCCCGCAGTTCGGTGTCGCTGACGCCGTCCTTCGCCTTGACGGCGATCTCGTCGAAGGTGCCCGCCTTGCCGAACAGCTTCTGCGCGCTCGCCGTGTCGAACAGCGTGAGGCTGCCGCCGGCCGCGACATTGCCGTCGTCGGTGGTGAAGACGCCGGTGATCACCGGCTCCAGGACGGGACCGTCGACCGACATCCTGACCTTGTCACCGACCTCGTAGCCGGCCCGCTTCGCGGTCTCGGAGTCGATGAGGATCTCGCCCTCGCCCTTCGGCGCGCGTCCGCTGACCAGCGGGTACCGGGGGTCCTTGGTGCCCCAGTAGTTGCCGCCCTGCGACTGGAAGCCGTCGCCGAGCAGCTTGCCGTCCTTGTCGGCGATCGCGGTGAAGCCCTGGACGGTGCCGATGGCCCGCGCGGCGCCGGGCACGGCGGCGCTGTCGTCGACCAGGGCGCGGGTCAGCTCCGGGTACTCGCCGGCCTTGTCGCCCTCGGCCTCCTTCCACTTGGGGGTGACGGCTACGTCGACGTGGTCGAAGCCCTTGGCGGACTGCTTCTGCAGGGCGTCGGAGAGGCTGTTGGTGAAGACCAGGGTTCCCGACACGAAGGCCACGCCGAGCATCACGGCGAGCACGGTCATCAGGAGCCGGGCCTTGTGCGCGGTGACATTGCGCAAGGCGGTACGGAACATGGGAGTCTTCTCGAGTCCAGACGTACGAGGGGGCGGGGGCGGGCGGAGACGCGCGGGGCGGGGTGTCAGCTGGTGCGGCCCTTGGCGTCGAACCGCTTCATGCGGTCGAGCACCGAGTCGGCCGTCGGCCCGTGCACCTCGTCCACGATCCGGCCGTCCGCGAGGAAGACCACCCGGTCCGCGTAGGCGGCGGCCACCGGGTCGTGGGTCACCATGACCACGGTCTGTCCCAGCTCGCGCACGGAGTTGCGCAGGAAGCCGAGCACCTCGGCGCCGGAGCGGGAGTCGAGGTTTCCGGTGGGCTCGTCGCCGAAGATGATGTCCGGCTTGGACGCCAGCGCCCGCGCCACGGCGACCCGCTGCTGCTGACCGCCGGACAGCTGCGAGGGCCGGTGGCTCAGCCGGTCCGAAAGACCCACCATCCGGATCACGGTGTCCAGCCACTCCTTGTCCGGCTTGCGGCCCGCGATGTCCATCGGAAGGGTGATGTTCTCCAGCGCGGACAGCGTCGGGAGCAGGTTGAACGCCTGGAAGATGAAGCCGATCTTGTCCCGGCGCAGCCTGGTCAGCTGCTTGTCCTTCAGCGAGCCCAGCTCGGTCTCACCGATCCGCACGGAACCGGAGGAGAAGGTGTCGAGGCCGGCCACGCAGTGCATCAGCGTGGACTTGCCGGACCCGGACGGGCCCATGATCGCGGTGAACTCGGCCTGCTGGAAGGCGACGGAGACCCGGTCCAGGGCGACCACCCGGGTCTCGCCCTGGCCGTAGGTCTTCGAAAGCTCCGTGGCGCGCGCGGCCACGGCGGTGGTCCGGTCGGCGAGGGATGCGGTGGTCACGGGATGGACGCTCCTGTCGGGACGACGTGTTCTCGGGGGACGCCGTCCATCGTTCCGCCGCTTCACCGCCGTGTAGTCACCCGCTGCTCCGGTTCCGGAGGGGGACTCGGGAGGGACCACCGGGCGCGGTGTCATACCTGGGGATGACGGCGGGCCCTGAGCCGGGGGCGCGCGGAACAGGTGGAGCACCCCTGTTCCGACGGTGAAATTCCGTCATTCCACGTGCATGACGGAGCGTCACACGCAAGGCTGTTGGCACGTGCTGACGGCGAGTTCCAAGGTCTGATGCACCCTCAGGCGCCAATAAAATAAGACAAGATCGGTCTCTCCCGCCGCTGGCCGCGGGAGGGCCACCGATAGGCTCGGAACCGCGAAGCGGAGCCCACGGCCTGCCCGGATGGTGGAATGCAGACACGGCGAGCTTAAACCTCGCTGCCCCTGAGCGGGCGTGCCGGTTCGAGTCCGGCTCCGGGCACCACCACGTATGCCGCTCCCGTGCGACGACCGCCCCGCGAGGGCCCGGCCGGGAACCCGGCACTCCCGGCAGTCGATCATCACCCGCGCCCCCTCGGTGACGGACGCTCCCGTGCGATCGCGGGTGCGCGTACTCGGGTGGTCCGGGGAGGCCGGGCGGGAGCCCGTGTGAGGGCCGGTGCGCATCCCGCCGCCCGGGCCCGCTCCCCGGCCCGCTCCCGGGCCCCGGGTCACCGCGCGGTCGTCCGGTCGGGTGACCGGAGCCGCCGCGGGTACCGGACGGGTACCGGCCCGGTACCGGTCCGGTCATGGTTCGGGTCCTGGGCGTGAAGGGAATCACCCGGCCGCGTAGCGTGTTGCGCAGCACAACGAGGGAAAGATCCTCCCCAAGCATTAGGGTCATTCCTTTGCCTACCTATTACTCTTGAGCCAAGGCCGCGCTGTGTGGCCATGGAGGAGTGAAATGAGGAGCAGTAACCCGGTCTTCTCGCGACGGGGGTTCGGCCGCGACAACGGCTACGCGGGCTTCAACACCGCGCCGCAGGCCGGGGGTCCCGCTGTCGCCACGCAGGCCAACCCGTACGCGCAGCCGACGGGCAACCCGTACGCCCAGAACCCCTACGCGCAGCAGGACCTGCAGTACGGCGCACCGCCGCAGGCCCCGGCCACCACCGGCCGGATGACCATCGACGACGTCGTCATGCGCACGGGCACCACGCTCGGCGTGCTCATCGTCACCGCGGCGCTCTCCTGGGCGCTGCTGCCGGTCGACGACGCCAACATCAGCCGGTCCTACGGCATCGGCATCGGCGCCGCGCTGATCGGCATGGTCCTGGCGCTCGTGCAGTCCTTCAAGCGCAAGCCCACGCCCGCGCTGATCCTGACGTACGCCGCGTTCGAGGGCGTCTTCCTCGGCGTCATCTCCAGCATCGTCGACAACCGCATCGCCGACGGCGCGGCCATGCAGGCCGTGATCGGCACCATGGCGGTCTTCGCCGGTGTGCTGGTGGCCTACAAGGCCGGCTGGATCCGCGTCAACCGCCGCTTCTACGGCTTCGTGATGGCGGCCGCGCTCGGCTTCATCCTGCTGATGGCCGTGAACCTGCTGTTCGCGGTGTTCGGCGGCGGTGACGGCCTCGGCTTCCGCAGCGGCGCGCTCGGCGTCGTCTTCGGCGTCATCGGCATCATCCTCGGTGCCTGCTTCCTCGCCCTGGACTTCAAGCAGGTCGAGGACGGCATCGCCTACGGTGCCCCGCGCGAGGAGGCCTGGCTCGCCGCCTTCGGCCTCACGCTGACGCTGGTGTGGATCTACATGGAGTTCCTGCGGCTCATCTCGATCCTCAACAGCAGCGACTAGTACTGACCAGTACGCCGGCGCTGCCGGCGACACGGACAAGGGCCCCGGGTTCCCACCCGGGGCCCTTCGTCGTGCCGGCGCGCGTCAGAGCAGTTTGCGCGCGGCCCTCCTCAGGTCGT
Organism: Streptomyces sp. NPDC044984; assembly: GCF_040646935.1. Lineage (NCBI taxonomy): Bacteria > Bacillati > Actinomycetota > Actinomycetes > Kitasatosporales > Streptomycetaceae > Streptomyces > Streptomyces sp. NPDC044984. The sequence continues at coordinate 76,300 of NZ_JBEZBE010000009.1, read as the reverse complement.
ACTCGTGGACGATCGCCTTGGCGTGGCCGTACGCCAGGTCGTACTCGTGCCGGAGCCAGCTGACCTTCTCCTCGAAGCGGAAGAGCGCCGGGCCTTCTTCGACGGCGCGCAGCCAGTCGGAGATCTCACGACCGGTGCAGTGGGGGATGCGGGCGAGCATGTTGCGGTGGGTCTCTGCGGAGAAGACTTGGGACATCGGCGCCTCCGGACGCATGGGGTGTGAGCCGGTCCTTCAGGTCACCGTGCCTGAGCGTTCGCCCGTTGGCAACAGTCCCGCCGCGCCGCGTACGCTCGCCGCGTGGTTGATACGACGCCCTTCACCCGTGCCGTGGATCATTTCGCCGACCGCCTGCGGGCCGCGCCGCAGAGCAGGCTGCAGCGGGGCGGGGCCGCCGAGGCGCTCGCCCTGGCCAGGGAGTTGGCGCGGCGCACCCAGCTCGTCGAGGAGCCGGGCACCGATCCCCGCGAGATGCCCGACGCCGGGATGTTCGCCGCCGCCGACCAGATCACCGTCGCCGGCCACGACCTGGCGCTCGTACTGAAGAACGAGGACGAGGTACGGGAGGCCGTACGACTGGTGGAGGAGGCGCGCGAGCGCGCCGGGGTCTAGCCGGCCCGGAGTCGGTCCGGAGCCGGCCCGGGTCAGAGGGACGCGATGACGCGGTCCGCCAGGATGTAGACGTTCTCCTCACCGCAGGAGAACGTCAGCGTGTACGCCCCCGAGATGCCGGAACCGCCCAGCAGGAACGGGGTCTCGCCCGCGCGCAGGGCCGCTGCCAGACGCTCCGCGGTCTCGCGGTGGCCCGGCGTCATGCACAGCGTCGTCCCGTCGGCGAAGACGTAGACGTCGAGGGTGCCCAGCGGGCCCGGACGGACGTCGGTCAGCTCGGTCCGGTCGGCGGCCAGCTCCTCCAGGGCGGCCACCGTGCGCTCGTGGTCGTTCACGACCGGCGAGGGGTTCGGCACGAAGTCCGGGTGCGAGGGGTGACGGCGGCGGGCCGCGGCCAGCTCCGGGGAGTCCCCGGAGTGCTCCTCGGCCTCCGCGCCCGGCTCGCTCACCGGCTCCAGGCCCGCGAAATCGGCCTGCCGGGGCAGGAACAGCTCACTGTCGGCCAGACCCAGCAGGGACGGCGCGTCGGACGCGTCACGCGCCTCCTGGGCGGCCCAGAAGGCCCGCGCCTCGGCGAGCTCGCGCTCCCGCTCCTCGGCGAGCGCCTCCGCCACGGCGGCGCGTATCTCGTCGGTGCCGGCCGTGCGGGCGGGGGGAACGTGCGCGCGCGTGGTCGGGGCGCCGTTCTCGGCCAGCGCGGTGTGCAGGGCCGCGACCTGTCGGCGCAGCACCATGATGCTGCGCAGGACGGCGACGCCCACGGCGCCGGTGGCGGCCGTGGTGATCAGCAGGGCGATCGGCATGGCGCTCACTGACGTACTCCCGGTTCAAAGTCGACCCCCGACTTCCTACATCAGCTTGAAGGGCGGACTAACCATCTGTCAGTGCGTAACGTCACGAAACGGACAGGTCTTTGGTGGTGAGCCCGAAAGGGGCCCGGTCCTGACCTGCGTGAATCCCTGCGGCGAGGGAGATAGGTCACATCCTGGGGGAGATTGGATCACGAAACGACCCGGACCCCCGGAGCTTCCGGGGGCCCTGGCCCTGGCCTCACCGACCGTACCGCGACGGCTACGGGGAGCCCGTGGTACGGGGGTCAGCTGAGGCGCTCGATGACCATCGCCATGCCCTGGCCGCCGCCGACGCACATCGTCTCCAGGCCGAACTGCTTGTCGTGGAACTGGAGGGAGTTGATCAGCGTGCCGGTGATGCGGGCGCCGGTCATGCCGAAGGGGTGGCCGACGGCGATGGCGCCGCCGTTGACGTTCAGCTTCTCCAGCGGGATGCCGAGGTCGCGGTAGGAGGGGATCACCTGGGCGGCGAACGCCTCGTTGATCTCGACCAGGTCGATGTCGTCGATGGTGAGGCCGGCGCGGCCCAGTGCCTGCTTGCTCGCCTCGACCGGGCCGAGGCCCATGATCTCGGGGGAGAGGCCGGAGACGCCGGTGGAGACGATCCTGGCGAGCGGGGTGAGGCCGAGCTCGCGGGCCTTGGTGTCGCTCATGATGACGAGCGCGGCGGCGCCGTCGTTGAGCGGGCAGCAGTTGCCGGCGGTGACCAGGCCGTCGGGGCGGAAGACCGGCTTGAGGCCCTGGACGCCCTCCATGGTGACGCCGGCGCGGGGGCCGTCGTCCTTGCCGACCACCGTGCCGTCGGGGAGGGTCACCGGGGTGATCTCGCGCTCCCAGAAGCCGTTCTTGATGGCCTCCTCGGCGAGGTTCTGCGAGCGGACGCCGAACTCGTCCATGTCCTGGCGGGTGACGCCCTTGAGCCGGGCCAGGTTCTCCGCGGTCTGGCCCATCGCGATGTACGGGTCGGGCACCAGGCCGTCCTCGCGCGGGTCGTGCCAGGTGGAGCCCTCCGACTCGGCGACGGCGGCGGTACGGGCCTCGGCCTCGGCGAACAGCGGGTTGCGGGTGTCCGGGAGGCTGTCGGAGTTGCCCTTGGCGAAGCGGGAGACCGTCTCGACGCCGGCCGAGATGAACACGTCGCCCTCACCGGCCTTGATGGCGTGCAGGGCCATGCGGGAGGTCTGCAGCGAGGACGAGCAGTAGCGGGTGATGGTGCAGCCGGGGAGGTGGTCCATCCCCATCTGCACGGCGACCACGCGGCCGAGGTTGTTGCCCTGCTCGCCACCGGGAAGACCGCAGCCGAGCATCAGGTCGTCGATGTCCCTCGGGTCCAGCTCGGGGACCTTGGCGAGGGCGGCCTGGATGATCGTGGCGGTCAGGTCGTCCGGGCGCAGGTCCTTCAGGGAGCCCTTGAAGGCGCGGCCGATGGGGGAGCGGGCGGCTGAGACGATCACGGCTTCGGGCATCACGGCTCCAGGGGTGAGGGGCGGCGGGAGGGCATACCGGTTGGTTGGTGCGGGACTTCTTGGGAAGTTACCCGGACGTATGGGCGGGGTCACGACTGACGCGATGTGACATGGACCGCAACTGTCTAAGCGCTTGCTTGGGTGAACCGCGGTCACGGGCAGCCGCGCCGCTCACTCCGCCCACCGCGGGCAGTCGTGCTGCTCACTCCGCTCACCGCGGGCAGTCGTGCTGCTCACTCCGCTCGCCCCACCCACCGCGGGCAGCCGTGCCGTACGCCCCGCCCACCGCGGGCAGTCGTGCCGTACGCCCCGCCCACCGCGGGCAGTCGTGCCGCAGGGCGGCACGGGTGGGCGCGACGGCACCCCGTGAGCGCCGGGCTGCGCGACACCCCCCGGCCCGCACCGGCACCGCTGACCGGTGAGGGCCGGGTGCCGTGTCACTCGCCGGCGCTTGCCGGGTGCCGCTGCGCCCACCCGTGCCGCCCCAGCGGCACGACTGCCCGCAGCTGCGTCGGTGTGGCACGACTGCCCGCGGCTGCGTCGGTGTGGCACGACTGCCCGCGGCTGCGTCGGTGTGGCACGACTGCCCGCGGCTGCGGCGGTGTGGCGTGCGCGGCCGCCGCTACGACGGCTGGGTCGAAGGTTCCGGCTCCGCCTCCGTGACCCTGCGGCGCCGGCGGCGTTTCAAGAGGGCCCACCGCCCCCGCGCACCCGCCGGCATCGCCGCGGTGACCTCCGTGCCCGCCTCCGACGCCGCCTCCGCCGCCGCCCGGGCCACCGGCAGGAACCCCTCGCGGCGGGCGGCGTCCGGACGCTCCTCCTCCGCCGGCCACAGCCCCAGCGCCGCGCACACCGTCGGCAGCACCGCCATCGCGGCGGTGGCGTACCCCTCCGCCGAGGGGTGATAGCTGTCCGGCCCGAACAGCTCGCGCGGGTTCGCCGCGAACTCGGGCCCCAGCAGATCGCCCAGCGACACCGTGCGCCCGCCCTGCTCGACGGCCCCGATCGTCTGCGCCGCCGCCAGCTGCCGCGAGGCCCGGCGGGCCAGCCAGCGCAGCGGCTGCCACACCGGCTCGATCGTGCCGAGGTCGGGGCAGGTGCCGACGACCACCTCCGCACCGGCCGTCCGCAGCCGTCGTACCGCCGAGGACAGGTGGCGCACGGACTGGGTGGGCGGCATGCGATGGGTGACGTCGTTGGCGCCGACCATGATCACGCAGACGTCCGGCACCCGGGACGGGTCCGCCAGCGCCTGCGTCACCTGCCGGTCCAGGTCGTCGGAACAGGCCCCGGGCGCCGCGACCGTGCTCAGTCCCACCGGACGTTCCGCGAGCGCCGCGAGACCCGACGCCAGCAGCGCGCCCGGCGTCTGTCCGGCCCGGCGCACGCCCTGCCCGGCCGCCGTGGAGTCGCCCAGCATCGTCAGCCGCAGCGCCGGTTCGCCCGGCACCGTGTACGCCGCCCCGTACAGCCCGTCCGCGTTCGGCACGTGAGGCGTCGTGCCGTTGCCCACGCGGCGCCGTGCCAGCTGGGCCTCGGCCATCAGGAGTCCCACGGTGGCCGCCCCGGCCAGACCGATGCCCCCGCCGCCGTACGCCGCGCCGGCCGCGATCCGCCGGGCCACCCTCGCCCTCGACAAGCCCGTCATGCCTCGCCGCCACCTCCTCGAACCCGTACACCCAGTGCTTGCCCCGCACGGACCGTGCTCCAATCCTCACGGCGGGTGAACGACCCGGCCGGGTTCGGACCGGCGAGGGCCTAGGCTGGCATCACCACTACGACCACACCTTTTGCAGCATCCGGAGACAACGGTGCAATTCCACGACTCGATGATCAGCCTCGTCGGCAACACCCCGCTGGTGCGGCTCAACAGCGTGACCAAGGGCATCAGGGCGACCGTCCTGGCCAAGGTGGAGTACTTCAACCCGGGCGGTTCCGTGAAGGACCGCATCGCCCTGCGCATGATCGAGGCGGCGGAGCGGAGCGGGGAGCTCAGGCCCGGAGGCACCATCGTCGAACCGACCAGCGGCAACACCGGGGTCGGGCTCGCCATCGTGGCCCAGCAGAAGGGCTACAAGTGCATCTTCGTCTGCCCGGACAAGGTGTCCACGGACAAGATCAACGTACTGCGGGCCTACGGTGCCGAGGTCGTCGTCTGCCCGACCGCCGTGGCGCCCGAGCACCCCGACTCCTACTACAACGTCTCCGACCGGCTGGTGCGCGAGACGCCGGGGGCCTGGAAGCCGGACCAGTACTCCAACCCCCACAACCCGCTCTCCCACTACCACTCCACCGGCCCGGAGCTGTGGGAGCAGACGGAAGGGAAGATCACCCACTTCGTGGCCGGCGTCGGCACCGGCGGCACCATCTCCGGGACCGGGCGCTACCTGAAGGAGGTCAGCGACGGCGGCGTGAAGGTGATCGGCGCCGACCCCGAGGGCTCCGTGTACTCCGGCGGCTCCGGGCGGCCGTACCTGGTGGAGGGCGTCGGCGAGGACTTCTGGCCGACCGCGTACGACCGTGGGATCGCGGACGAGATCGTCGCCGTCTCCGACAAGGACTCCTTCCAGATGACCCGGCGCCTGGCCAAGGAGGAGGGCCTGCTGGTCGGCGGCTCCTGCGGCATGGCGGTCGTGGCGGCGCTGGAGGTGGCCTCGCGGCTCGGTGAGGACGACGTGGTCGTCGTCCTGCTGCCGGACAGCGGCCGCGGCTACCTCAGCAAGATCTTCAACGACGAGTGGATGGCCGACTACGGCTTCCTGGAGGACGCCGGCCCCAGCGCCCGCGTCGGCGACGTCCTGAGCGACAAGGAGGGCGGCCACATCCCCTCCCTCGTCCACATGCACCCCGACGAGACGATCGGCCAGGCCATCGAGGTGCTGCGTGAGTACGGCGTCTCGCAGATGCCGGTGGTCAAGCCGGGCGCCGGTCACCCGGACGTGATGGCCGCCGAGGTCGTCGGCTCGGTGGTGGAGCGGGAGCTGCTGGACGCGCTGTTCAGCAAGAGCGCCTCGCTCGACGACCCGCTGGAGAAGCACATGTCCGCGCCGCTGCCGCAGGTCGGCTCCGGTGAGCCCGTCGCGGACCTGATGGCCGTCCTGGGCGAGGCGGACGCGGCGATCGTCCTCGTCGAGGGCAAGCCGACCGGTGTGGTCAGCCGCCAGGACCTGCTGTCCTTCCTCGCCAGGACCGGGAAGTGACGGCCCGTTGGGTGAAGTGACGGACCGTCGGACGAAGTGACGGACCGTCGGGTGAAGTGACGGTGGACCCGCCGTGAACGGCGGGGTGCCGACGCGATGACGATCTTCGTGGACTTCGCGGAAGTGGTACGAGCGTGTCACGTCCGCGCAGCACTCGCTTAACACGGGTCCGGCAGATTGGTGGGTGTCGGCGGAACGGGAGCGGCTCCCCGTTCCGGCCGGCGACCGAACGGCGTCGAAGGACCTCCGGAGCGGCTCCCGGACCTCCATGGACGCCTCGGACGCGCGGCCTGCCTCAACGGGCGCGCGTCCCCCGCGGGGACCGCCGTCGTCCCGCCCCCCGGTGACGGGGGTGCGGCGGTCCCCGCGCAGACGGTCTCAGTCCTCCCAGCCGTCGTCGCGGGAGGCCTTGCGGCGGCCGAACAGGCCCGGGTTGGTCCGGGCGGCCTGGACGACGTTGACGCCGACGATGCCCAGCCAGGCGACCACCAGACCGGGCAGATGGCCCACACCCCCGCCGATGGCGGACAGCGGCACCGCCAGGACCAGCGAGACGATCCCGAAGCCGAAGCGCTCGCCCCAGGTGTCCGTGGCCCTCGGCGACCGCGAGTCCCGGGCCGCCGTCATCTGCTGCTCGGCGAACTGCCGGCGCACCCGGCGCTCCACCGCGCCGTCGATGCGCTGGTCGACCTTCTCCAGGAACGAGTCGACCAGCGCGGACTCGTACTCCTCGCCCAGCTCCCTGCGGGCCTGCAGGGAGGCGTCGAGTTCCTTCTTCAGCTCGGTGTCCCGCGCGTCCATTCCGGTCATGCGTCCCACGGTAGGGAGGCGGAAGGCCGGTGGCACTGGGGGTAACCCCCCACTCGGTCTCGGGTTCGCCGCGCCGCTACTTCTTGCACATCTTCTCGTCGGCCCGGGACTGCTTGACGTCGACCTTCTTCGGCGGGGTGATGGAGACGCCGGCCTTCGTGAAGTCGGGGCCGAGGGTGAGCGTCATCGGGGTCGTCGCGTCGGCGTCCGTCGTGCCGGGCTTCATGGCCGAGGCGGGCAGGCCCATCAGGTCGGCGAGCTTGCGGGCCTGACCGGCCTGGTTCGGGGCGTACTCCAGCCGGGTCTTGTCGACGTCGGCCGGGGCGTTGCCCCTGTTGGTGGACCTGGCCACGCCCTCGCTGGTCTGCAGCCAGACGAGGGTGTCCTGCGCGGCGCCCCCCGGGCCGCCGCCGTTGAAGACGTCGACGCTGATCTCGGACGCCTCCGCCCGGGTGCCCTCCAGCAGCTCGGCCTGCTTGTCCTTGGCGTCCTTCTCCTTCTTCTTCACCTCGGTGAGGGAGACGTCGCTCTGCAGCATGCTGAAGAGCTTCGGGGCCTCGACCGGGTGCAGTACGACGGTGACGGGCGTGGGCTCGGCCGGATTGTCGACCACCGGCAGGGTCATCAGGGTGATGTTCTTCAGGTCGATCTTGCCGAGTTCCCTGGCGAGGGTGAGCAGCTTGTTGGGGCTGCCTATGCCCTTGTCCACGGTGAGGGACTTGGTGGCCGCGTCGGCGACGTCGAGCATCTTCGACGGGCTGTCCAGCGTGTCCTCCTTCAGCTGGCGCAGCATCGACGCGACGAACTTCTGCTGCATCTCGATCCGGTCCAGGTCGCTCTCGTTCTTCAGCCCGTGCCGGTTGCGGAGGAAGGAGAGCGCGTCCTCGCCCTCGATGGTGCTCTCCCCTTCCGGCAGGTCGAGGCCGGAGCCGCCGTCCAGGTCCTTGATGGGCTTCTCCAGGCACACCTTGACGCCGCCGACCGCGGTGGACAGCGTCTTGACCGCGTTGAAGTCGAACATCATGAAGTGGTCGAGCTCGAGGCCGGTGATCTCCTCGACGGTGAGCATGGTGCAGCCCGGATCGCGGCCGTTCACCCCGTAGGACTCGTTGAACTTGGTGGCGACCGTCGAGCCGGGGATCTTTTTGGTGGAACCGTCGGACTGTCTGGACTCGCAGTCCGGGATCTTGATCATCAGGTCGCGGGGGATGCTCACCACGGTCGCGTTGGTGCGGTCCTCGGCCACGTGGAAGAGGAGCGTGGTGTCGGCGTGGCCGGTGACGTTGGTCCGGTTGCCGTAGGCCTCGTTGCCCTCGCCGGTGCGGACGTCGTTGCCGATGACCAGGAGGTTGACCGGTCCGTCCGCCATGGCCTCGTCGCTGCCCACGTCACCGATGTCGACGGTGTTGATGTTGCCGTAGAGGCGGTCGTACCAGTAGTACGCGAACGCCGAACCGCCCACGAGGACCAGGCCGAGGGCGCCCCCCGTCCACATCAGCGCCTTCTTCTTGCCGCTCCTCTTCTGCTTGCGCTTGCGGCTGCCGGGGGCGGGCGTGTCCTCCGTGGCGGGCGCGGCGCGGCGACCGCGCTGGCCGGGGACGCGGGCGGGCGCGGTGGAGCCGGGGCCGGGGCGTGGGGCACTGCGGGGACGGGGCGTTCTCGGCTGCTCCGCAGAATCGTTCAGCCGCAGTTCGTATTCACCGGTCCCCGGGTTGAGTACCCACTGGTCGGCAGGATCGGTTCCGTCCGCCTGCCCACGACTCTGCGCGTCCACGCCTCTACCAGTCCTCCGTCGGGTGCCACATGGGTCGCCTGCGCCTCAAGACGCTCTATTGTTCGACGAGTTACGCTATCCGGCCCGTTCGGGATGCGGTGACGTCGTAACAAAATCGTCGAGTTCCGGATCTGTCGCCGAAACGGGCACAGTGTGCGATCCCCGCCCATCGCGACGCGTGGTCGGCGCGGCCTCGCGTGCCCCTGTATAACGGTATGCAGGGATTTCGATGAGTGAATAGGTCGAGGCGTCGAGGGAGAGTCAGGTCATGAGCGGCACCGAGAGCCCCGCCGCGCGCCTCCAGGCGCTCTTCGAGGGGCACCGGCTGACGCCGACCCAGCGGCGCATCGCGCACAGCATGGTGCGGCGCGCCGCCGACGTGCCGTTCCTGTCCAGCGTGGAGCTGGCCGAGCTGGCCGGGGTCAGCCAGCCGTCCGTGACCCGGTTCGCCGTCGCCCTCGGCTTCGACGGCTATCCCGCCCTGCGGCGGCATCTGCGCGAGGTCGCGCCCGCCGAACCGGCACCGGAATCCGGCTCGTACAACGCGTACCAGCAGGCCGTCGAGGCCGAGATCGAGAACCTGCGGCACCTGGCGGAGGTGCTGGCCGACCCCCGGCCGGTGCGGCAGGCGGGCCGGGTGCTGGCCGGGAGCCGGCCGCTGCCCGTGCTGGGGCTGCGGGCCGCGGCGGCCCAGGCGCACGGGTTCGCCTACTTCGCCGCCAAGGTCCATCCGGACGTACGGCTGCTCAACGAGGGCGGCACGATGCTCCACGACCGGATCGACGCCGCCGCGCGGGCCGGGGCGAGTGCCCTGCTGTGCTTCGCGCTGCCCCGGCACCCCCGCGAGGTCGTCGACGCCCTCGACCGTGCCAAGGAGACGGGGCTGACCGTGGTCACCGTCGCCGACTCCCCGTTCGCGCCGGTCGCCAAGGTGTCCGACCTGCTGCTGCCCGCCGCCGTCGGTACCGGGCTGGCCTTCGACACGGCGTGCGCGCCGATGCTGCTGGGCCGGGCGCTGCTGGAGGCGATGTGCGACGACCTGCCCGACGCGCAGGCGCGGCTGGAAGAGTTCGACGCGAAGGCGGCGGCGCGCGGGCTGTTCGTGGACTGACGGCCCGCGGGACGGCGGGGGCGGTTCGCCCGTCTTCTCAGACTCGTCTCACCTTGCGCCGCTAACCTCCCGTCTCCCACTGACGTGAGAGACGGGAGGCCGGACATGACACGTGGAGGACAGGGGCTGGCCCGGGTGGCGGTCGTCGTGCGGGCGGGGGCCGCGCCACTGTGGTGGCTGGGGGTCGTCGCGGCGGGCGCCGGGGCACTGGTGCCGGGACTGACCGGGCGCCGGATCGGGGTACTGGCGGGTGCCGCGCTGTTCCTCGTGGCGGCGGCCGTCGTGGCGTACGGGCGGCGGGGGCGGTACCGCGCGTCGGCCCGTTCGGCGGTCCGGGCGGGCCGGCACGACGTGCTCCAGGACCGGGCGGTGACCGTCCGCAACTGGCGTCGCGGGCACCGCTGGTGGCTGCTGCTCGCCTTCCTCGCCGCGCTGGGCACGGAGTTCGCGGTGCCCGCGGCCGGTGGCCTGCTGCTCGCCGGGTGCGGGGCGGGCCTGTGGCTGAAGGCGGCCTGGATCGGGCGCCTGGAGCGGGCGGACGAGGTCCTGCTGTGGGTGCGCGTCGACTGGCTCCGCGCGGGAGCGGGGCGGCCTGCGGGCAAGGCGGTCAAGGGGTACCGGACGACCGGTGTCGCGGCGGGTGACGCGGCGCCCGGGGGCGCCCGTCGCCGGGCGCCGGCCCTCGTCTGAGGGGTTCTCCGCGGGGGTGTCGTGGGTGATCGCGCCCGCGGGGCGGGGCCGCGGGCCGGCCCCGCCCGGCGCCCCTAGGGGAGCAGGGCGTCGGTGTGGGCGGCGCCCGCTTCGGCCACGATCTCCTCGAGCGTCTGGGGCGCGCGTACCGTCGCGAAGGTGACGCCTCCCGTGCCGTCCGGGGTGAAGCCGTGGACGCCGGGGCGGGGGAGCGAGTTGTAGGCGTAGTGGTGGGCGAAGTAGTACGCGCCCGTGTCCAGCGCCGCCGCGTAGTCGCCCTGTTCCAGCAGGGGCAGGGAATGCCCCTGGGCGAGCAGGTCGCCCGCGAAGCAGGCCGGTCCCGCCACGTCCTGCACGACCGCCGGGCCCTCCTTGGGCCGCCCCTTCGCGTCGTACGCGGCGATCCGCAGCGGCCACGACGCCGGCGCGTACACCGTCCGCGTCGCCACCTGCACGCCCGCGTGCGTCACCGCGACCGGGCGCCCGCCCGCGCTCTTGGCGTACTCCACGCGCGCGACCACCGTGCCGTGCTTGGCCAGCAGCGACCGGCCGAACTCGGTGACCAGCCCGTACCGCCCGTCGAACAGCCCCGGCACCGTCTCGCTCAGCAGCCGCGCGTACCGGCCGTACGTCGGTGTGCTCGCCTCGGAGGCGAAGTTCACCGGCAGTCCGCCGCCGATGTCGACGGTGTCGACCTGGTGCCGTCCGGCGCGCCGGTTGATCTCCTCCGCCAGTTCGTACGTCTGAGCGACCCCCCGCGCCATCAGCGTCAGCGCGATGCCCTGGGAACCGGTGTGCGCGTGCAGCCGGGTCAGCCACGGCCGGTCCAGGTACGCCCGTACGACCCACTCCCGCGCGCCCTCGTCGTGCAGCGCCACCCCGAACTTCGAGGTCGCCGTGGCCGTGGACAGCGCCTCGATGGAACCGCCGCCGACCTGCGGGTTCACCCGGATGCCGAGGGGGGAGCGGGAGCCGGATCCCGCCATCAGGGCGTCGAGGCGGGCCAGCTCCTGCGGGTTGTCCGCGTTGACGGCGATGCCCAGCGCGAGCGCCTCCCGCAGTTCGGCGGGTGTCTTGGCCGGTGAGTCGAGGACCGTCCGCTCGGGTTCCACCCCCGCCGCCCGCGCCAGCGCCAGCTCACCCGGGCTGGCCACCTCCGCGCCGACGCCCTCCGCGCGCAACAGCCGCAGCACCGGCACCAGCGGGCTCGCCTTCACCGCGAAGGCGTGCAGCACGGGCGTGCCGGGCGGCGTCACCGCCTCGAACGCCGTCCGCAGTTCGGCCGCCGACTCCCGGATGCCGGTCACGTCGAGCAGGGCCACCAAGGGGGTGCCGGCGTCGAGCAGCCCCTGCTCCACGGCGGCCCGTACCGCGGCGTCCCGCCGGGCCGCCCGCCCCTCGGCGTACGCGTCCACCTCGTCCGTCCGGCCGTCGTCGTGGGCCACCCCGTCCTCCGTCCCGTCCGCGTTCTCCGTGTCCGAGCGCATGCGTCCAGCCAAACATCCCCCGCACGGCCGCGCCGACCCGTCCCCGTCTTGACTAGTTCTATTCAGAACACGAGTATGTGAATATCTGTAGCAATCGTCCGCAGTACGGCAGCACAGGAGGCAGACCATGTCCGGACCCCGCACTGTCCGAGCACCGCGCGGCACCGAACCGAGCGCCCTGGGCTGGCAGCAGGAAGCCGCCCTGCGGATGCTGCAGAACAATCTCGACCCGGAGGTCGCCGAGCACCCCGACAAGCTCGTCGTCTACGGCGGCACGGGGAAGGCGGCCCGCGACTGGCGCTCCTTCGACGCCATGGTCCGCACGCTGAGGACCCTCAAGCAGGACGAGACGATGCTCGTCCAGTCCGGCCGCCCGGTCGGCGTCATGCAGACCCACGAGTGGGCACCGCGGGTCCTCATCGCCAACTCCAACCTCGTCGGCGACTGGGCCAACTGGGAGGAGTTCCGCCGCCTGGAGGCCCTCGGCCTGACCATGTACGGGCAGATGACCGCCGGCTCCTGGATCTACATCGGCACCCAGGGCATCCTCCAGGGCACCTACGAGACCTTCGCCGCCGTCGCCGCGAAGCTGCATTCAGTAGGCAAAGGGGTCGGCGGCACCCTCGCCGGAACCATCACGCTCACCGCCGGACTCGGCGGGATGGGCGGCGCCCAGCCGCTGGCCGTCACCATGAACGACGGCGTCGCGATCTGCGTCGACTGCGACCCCCGCGCGATCGACCGCCGCATCGAGCACCGGTACCTGGACGTGAAGGCGGACTCGCTCGACCACGCCCTGCGGCTGGCCGTCGAGGCCCGCGACGCCCGGCGCCCCCTGTCCATCGGGGTCCTCGGCAACGCCGCCGAGCTGGTGCCGCAGCTGCTCGCGATGGGCGCGCCCATCGACATCGTCACCGACCAGACCTCCGCCCACGACCCGCTGGCGTACCTCCCCGTCGGGATCGCCTTCGACGACATGGCGGACGCCGCGGCGAAGGACCCGGCCGGCTTCACCACCCGCGCGCGTGAGTCCATGGCCCGGCACGTCGAGGCGATGGTCGGCTTCCAGGACGCCGGCGCCGAGGTGTTCGACTACGGCAACTCCATCCGCGGTGAGGCGCAGCTCGCCGGGTACGACCGCGCGTTCGCCTTCCCGGGGTTCGTGCCGGCGTACATCCGGCCGCTGTTCTGCGAGGGCAAGGGGCCCTTCCGGTGGGCCGCGCTGTCGGGTGACCCCGCCGACATCGCCAAGACCGACAAGGCGGTTCTCGACCTCTTCCCGGAGAACGAGTCCCTGGCCCGGTGGATCAGGATGGCGGGGGAGCGCGTCCACTTCCAGGGCCTGCCCGCCCGCATCTGCTGGCTCGGCTACGGCGAGCGCGACAAGGCCGGCGAGCGCTTCAACGACATGGTCGCGAGCGGGGAGCTGGCCGCCCCGATCGTGATCGGGCGGGACCATCTCGACTGCGGTTCGGTGGCCTCCCCCTACCGGGAGACCGAGGCGATGCTGGACGGGTCCGACGCCATCGCCGACTGGCCGCTGCTGAACGCGATGGTGAACGTGGCCTCCGGGGCGTCGTGGGTGTCCCTCCACCACGGTGGGGGCGTCGGCATGGGGCGGTCGATCCACGCCGGGCAGGTGACGGTGGCCGACGGGACCGCGCTGGCCGGGGAGAAGATCCGGCGGGTGCTCACCAACGACCCCGGCATGGGCGTCGTCCGGCATGTCGACGCCGGGTACGACATCGCGGAGTCGGTGGCGGACGAGCGGGGTGTCCGCGTGCCGATGCGTGAGGGTGACCCGGCGTGAAGGACGGCAACTCCTCGGTGAAGGGCGGCAGCTCCTCGGTGGAGGCGGAGACGTCGTCGCCCGCGGGCCCGGGTGCGCCCGCCCTCCCCCACGGCCCGGACGGCACGGGAGGTTCCCCCGGTGCCCCGCGGAACGACCGCCCGCAGCCTGTACGGGCCGACGGTTTCCACGAGATGTGGCGTCAGCTGTGGCCCATCGGGCGCAACGCGGCCACCGGCGGCTACCGGCGGTTCGCCTGGACCCGGGCCGACTCCGACTGCCGGGCCTGGTTCGAGGAGCAGGCCCGCAGGCGGCAGCTGACCTACGAGGTCGACCGGAACGGGAACCAGTGGGCCTGGCTCGGGGACCCCGCCCGGGGGGACGCCGTCGTCACCGGGTCGCACCTGGACTCGGTGCCCGACGGCGGGGCCTTCGACGGGCCCCTCGGAGTCGTGTCCGCCTTCGCCGCCCTCGACGAACTGCGCCGCCGGGGCGCGCGCTTCGCCAAGCCCTTCGGCATCGTCAACTTCGGGGACGAGGAGGGCGCCCGCTTCGGGCTCGCCTGCGTCGGCTCCCGGCTCACCGCGGGCGTGCTCACCGCCGAGCAGGCCCACCGGCTCACCGACGGGGACGGAATCACGCTCCCGCAGGCCATGGAGGCCGCCGGACACGACCCCGACGCCCTCGGCCCCGACCCCGAACGGCTCGACCGCATCGGCGCCTTCGTCGAACTCCACGTCGAACAGGGCCGGGCCCTGGACCTGTCCGGCGACCGCATCGGCATCGCGTCCGCCATCTGGCCGCACGGCCGCTGGCGGTTCGACTTCCGGGGCGAGGCCAACCACGCCGGCACCACCCGGCTCGCCGACCGGCGCGACCCCGTGCTGCCGTACGCGGAGACCGTCCTCGCCGCCCGTCGCGAGGCGGAACTCGCCGGTGCCGTGGCCACCTTCGGCAAGATCTCCGTCGAGCCGAACGGCGTCAACGCCATCCCCTCCCTGGTGCGCGGCTGGCTCGACTCCCGCGCCGCCGACCAGCAGAGCCTGGACGCCGTCGTGGACGGTGTACGGAAGGCCGCCCGCGCCCACGCGCAGGAGCACGGCGTCACACTCGACGTCGAACGCGAGTCCTTCACCCCCGTCGTCGAGTTCGACCACGCCCTGCGCGACGAACTGGCCCGCATCCTCGGCAGCGGCACCGGCCTCGAGGTGCCCGTCCTCGGCACCGGCGCCGGACACGACGCCGGAATCCTCTCCGGACGCGTCCCGACCGCCATGCTGTTCGTGCGCAACCCCACCGGCGTCTCGCACTCCCCGGCCGAGTCCGCCACCGAGGACGACTGCGTGGCCGGGGTCCTCGCCCTCGCCGACGTACTGGAAGGACTGGCCTGCACGTGACTGCCACCCCGCGGACGTACTGGCTGGAACACGCCTGGCTCGGCACCCTCCCCCGAGCCCTCGGCTCCGCTCGAGCAGGGGGGACCCCCATCGAGCCGGGCGTGACCCTCACCGTCCGGGACGGCCGGATCACCGCCGTCCGCCCGGACACCCCCGCCCCGCCACCGGGCGCCGAGGTCCTGCGCGGACTGACTCTCCCGGGACTGGCGAACGCCCACAGCCACGCCTTCCACCGCGCCCTGCGCTCCACGGTCCAGGTGGGGTCCGGGACTTTCTGGACCTGGCGCGAGGTCATGTACGCCACGGCCGACCGGCTCACCCCGGACACGTACCACGCCCTCGCCCGTGCGACCTACGCCGAGATGGCGCTGGCGGGCATCACGGCGGTCGGCGAGTTCCACTACGTCCACCACGCCCCCGGCGGCACGCCCTACGCCGACCCCAACGCCATGGGCGAGGCGCTCATCGAGGCCGCCGCCGAAGCCGGCGTCCGCATCACCCTCCTCGACACCGTCTACCTCTCCTCCGGCTTCGGACAGCCGCCCACCACCCACCAGCTCCGCTTCTCCGACGGCGACGCGGACGCCTGGGCCGATCGCTGTTCGGTTCTCAAGGAACGGGACCACGCACGGATCGGGGCGGCGATCCACTCCGTCCGGGCCGTACCGGCGGAGCAGTTGGCGACCGTGGCACGGTGGGCCGGGGAGCGGCGGGCCCCGCTCCATGTGCACCTGTCCGAGCAGACCGCCGAGAACGACGCCTGCCGGGAGATCCACGGCTGCACCCCGGCGCAGCTCCTGGCCGCGCACGGCGTCCTCGGACCGCGCACCACCGGCGTCCACAACACCCACCTCACCGCCGAGGACATCTCTCTCATCGGCGGCAGCGGCACCGGCACCTGCATGTGCCCGACGACCGAACGCGACCTCGCCGACGGCATCGGCCCCGCCGCCGCCCTGCAGAACGAGGGCTCCCCGCTCTCCCTCGGCTCCGACAGCCACGCCGTGATCGACCTGTTCGAAGAGGCACGCGCGATGGAGCTCGACGAGCGGCTGCGCACCCGCACCCGCGGCCACTGGACGGCCGCCGCGCTGCTGCGGGCCGCCACCGTCGACGGACACGCCGCCCTCGGCTGGGACGACACCGGCCGCATCGAGGCCGGCGGGCGCGCCGACCTCGTCACGATCGCCCTCGACTCGGTCAGGACAGCGGGACCCCTGCCCGGATTCGGAGCCGAGACGGCCGTATTCGCGGCGACCGCGGCGGACGTGCGCCACACGGTCGTGGGAGGCCGGCACGTCGTACGCGACGGGGCGCACACGCTCGTACCCGATGTACCCGGAGCCCTCGCGCGGGCAGTCGAAGCCCTGCGAGCCTGACGACCACCCATGAGGACGCCATGAGCAGCAGCACCGTCATCAGCGACATCGCCACGCTGGTCACCAACGACCCCTCCCTCGGTGACGGTTCCCCTCTCGGCCTGGTCCGGGACGCGGCCGTCGTCATCGAGGGCGACCGCGTCGTGTGGACCGGTGGATCAAGCAAAGCACCCGCCACTGACAACCGGGTCGACGCCGGAGGCCGGGCGGTCCTGCCGGGCTTCGTCGACTCGCACTCCCACCTGGTCTTCGCGGGCGACCGCACCGAGGAGTTCAACGCCCGGATGTCGGGCCGCCCGTACGGCGCGGGCGGCATCCGCACCACCGTCGCCGCCACCCGCGCCGCCGGCGACGCGGAACTGGAGGCGAACCTCACCCGTTTCCTCGACGAGGCGCTCCGCCAGGGCACCACGACCTTCGAGACCAAGTCCGGCTACGGCCTGACCGTCGAGGACGAGGCCCGCGCCCTGCGCCTGGCCGCCCGCCACACCGACGAGGTCACCTATCTCGGCGCCCACGTCGTCGCGCCGGAGTACGCCGAGGACCCGGCCGGATACGTCGCCCTGGTCACCGGCGAGATGCTGGACGCCTGCGCGCCGCACGCCCGCTGGATCGACGTCTTCTGCGAGAAGGGCGCCTTCGACGGCGACCAGGCCCGCGCGATCCTCACCGCCGGGAAGGCGAGGGGCCTGCACCCGCGCGTCCACGCCAACCAGCTGTCGTACGGCCCCGGCGTCCAGCTCGCCGTCGAGCTCGACGCGGCCAGCGCCGACCACTGCACCCACCTCACCGACGCCGACGTGGACGCCCTCGCGAACAGCGGCACGGTCGCCACCCTGCTCCCCGGCGCCGAGTTCTCCACCCGCGCCGAGTGGCCGGACGCCCGCCGGCTGCTGGACGCGGGGGCCACGGTCGCGCTGTCCACCGACTGCAACCCGGGTTCGTCCTTCACGTCCTCCGTCCCCTTCTGCATCGCGCTCGCGGTGCGGGACATGGGGATGACGCCGGACGAGGCGGTCTGGTCGGCCACGGCGGGCGGCGCGGCGGCCCTGCGCCGCACCGACGTCGGCCGCCTGACCCCGGGCGCGTACGCCGACCTCACCCTCCTCGACGCCCCGAGCCACGTCCACCTCGCCTACCGGCCCGGTGTACCGCTGGTCGCGGAGGTGTGGCGACGGGGCGTACGCAGGGTGGGAGCGGCTTGACGCCCCCGGACGTCCCGAAGGGGGGCGGCCCGGCTCCGGACCGCCCCCCTGGAGGGCAAGCGTCACCCGGTGAGGGTCACTCCTCGACCGTGAGCCCCTTGCGCAGCTTCACCAGCGTCCGTGACAGCAGGCGGGAGACGTGCATCTGGGAGATGCCCAGTTCCTCGCCGATCTCCGACTGGGTCATGCCCGCGACGAAGCGCAGTGAGAGGATCTTCCGGTCCCGCGGCGGCAGTTCGGCGATCAGCGGCTTCAACGACTCGACGTACTCGATGCCTTCGAGCCCGTGGTCCTCGTATCCGATCCGGTCCGCCAGGGCGCCCTCGGCGTCGTCCTCCTCCGGCTGGGCGTCCAGCGAGGAGGCGGTGTAGGCGTTCGACGCCGCCATGCCCTCGAGGACCTCTTCGTTGCTGATGCCCAGGCGCTCGGCGAGTTCGGCCACCGTCGGCGCCCGGTCCAGCTGCTGGGCCAGCTCGTCACCGGCCTTGGCCAGGTCGAGCCGGAGCTCCTGCAACCGGCGCGGTACGCGCACGGACCACGAGGTGTCGCGGAAGAAGCGCTTGATCTCACCGATGATGGTGGGCATCGCGAAAGTGGGGAACTCCACACCGCGCGACAGTTCGAAGCGGTCGATCGCCTTGATCAGGCCGATGGTGCCGACCTGGATGATGTCCTCCATCGGCTCGCTGCGCGAGCGGAAACGGGAGGCGGCGAACTTGACCAGGGCGAGGTTCAGCTCGACGAGTGTGTTGCGTACGTACGAATACTCGTGGGTGCCTTCCTCCAGCGACTCCAGGCGCTCGAAGAGGGTCCTGGACAGAGCCCGCGCGTCGACCGGGCCCACCTCGTCGTACGGGGGGATCTCCGGAAGTCCGGCGAGGAGGTCGTCCGGGACGACACCCGTGTCGTCCTGCTCGATGGGATCCAGATGTTCCGGAGGGAGTGTCGACGTCGCTTTCGGGGTACGCGATGCGTCGAGCCGGGGTGACATGATGTCCTCCATCGTTCTCGGCATATGGCTGCCGAAGCCGATACGTGCACTGCGGTGTGCGGCGCCTCCAAAGCCGGCCGTGTCGGTTACGTGTTCTTACTAGCCCTACCCGCTTTCCTGAGCCGATCGCAAGTGCGTTATGTTCATACGTGTCCGTTTGCGTGTGATTGTTCGGCTGTTGAAGCGTGGCCATAAGGCGTAATGTTCGAGGACGTCAGCAGGCAGCCACGACGTCGGGAGAGAGAGACGGCATGGACCGCGGGACGGTCGGCAGCGCACAGTCTGGCCGGCTTCTGGTCGAGGTGCGAGAAGAGGGCCCCAGTGCCGTCGTGACTCCGGCGGGTGAGTTGGATCACCACACCGCCGATCTGTTGCGGGAGCCACTGGAGGACTGCCTCGCCAAGGGTTTCAAGCGGCTTGTCATCGACTGCTCCCGGCTGGAGTTCTGTGACTCCACGGGGCTGAACGTGCTGCTCGGTGCCCGGTTGAAGGCCGAGGCGGCCGGGGGTGGGGTCCATCTCGTGGGGATGCAGCCCGTCGTCGCGCGCGTCTTCGAGATCACGGGAGCGGACGCGGTGTTCACGGTCCACGACACTCTCGAGGCGGCACTGGCCGACGATTCCGCGTGACGCGCGCGGGCAGGCCCGGCCGGGCTCTCGCGCCGCCCCCGCCGCCGGAGGGCCGCTTCCGTCGCGCTTTTTCGTGCGAATACGGGGGTGTCCCCTCGGTCCGCCCGGGCAGGAGACACCCTGAACGTGCGGGACGCGGTGGTCGCGAGGGCGCCGGGAACCGAACGCGTCGTCCGCGCGTGACCGATTGAGTACGAAAATTTTTGAATCGTGAACTGGTGACACGGTGAGGTGAAGCGCTGATGAGCACCACCCGGCCCTACTCGCCGGGCGACCGCGGTCCGGAGCCCGGCGGCGCTTCCGGGACGCCCGGGGGCGACGCGCCGGCGGGGGGCGTGTCCGACGGGGGCGTCGCCGTGCCCACCGCGTCATCGGGGTCTTCCGGGCCGTCGGGGTCTTCCGGGCCGTCGGGCGACGGCGGCCAGGTCCGTCGGCTGAGCTTCGACGGCGAGAGCGGCGTCGTACCGCTCGCCCGTGACTTCACCCGTCAGGCGCTGTACGCGTGGGGCTGGCTGCCCGCCGCCACCGCCGACCAGCGGGCCGCCGCCGAGGACGTCCTGCTCGTCGTCTCCGAGCTGGTCACCAACGCCTGTCTGCACGCCGAGGGGCCGGATCATCTGGCCATCACCTGCGACAAGAAGGTGATCCGGATCGAGGTCACCGACCGGGGCACGGGCCAGCCGGCCCCGCGCACCCCGCACCGGGCGGGCCGTCCCGGCGGCCACGGCATGTTCATCGTGCAGCGGCTCTGCCTGGACTGGGGGGTCGTACGGGCCCCGGACGTCGCGGGCAAGACGGTCTGGGCGGAACTCGGGGCACCCGCGTAGTTCCCCCCGCTCGCCGCCGCGCCCGGAGTCCCGCACCGGTCCGCGCTGCTCCTGACCGGAGGGTTCTCGCCCCGCCGCCCCTTCCCATTCCCGTCCCCCCGGGGGCGCCGCCCCCGGACCCCCGCTCCTCGAACGCCGGAGAGGCTCCTTTCCAGCCCCTCCCCGTGAACGCCCGAAGGGCCCCGCATCCACCGGATGCGGGGCCCCTCGTACCGAGCCGTGGGGGAAGGCTCAGTGCACGTCGCCCATGAGGGCCTTGACCTTGTTGCGGTACATCCACACCGCGACACCGGCGACCACCGCGAGGGTCGCCTCCATCGCGACGATGCCCGTCTTGTTCAGGTCGACGCCGGCGATGGAGAGCAGACCGGTCGTGGCGTCACCGGCGGTGACGGCCAGGAACCAGACGCCCATCATCTGCGAGGCGTACTTCGCGGGCGCCATCTTCGTGGTGACCGACAGGCCGACCGGGGAGAGCAGCAGCTCACCGACGGTCTGCGTGAAGTAGATCGCCACCAGCCACAGCGCCGCGGCCTTGTGGCCGCCCTCGGCGATCGACAGCGGGGCCAGGAAGAGGAAGAAGGACGCGCCGACCAGCACCAGACCGGACGCGAACTTCACGATCGTGCTCGGCTCCTTGCCGCGCCGGTTCAGCGCCAGCCAGAACCAGGCGAAGACCGGGGCCAGCGCCATGATCAGGACCGGGTTGACCGACTGGTACCAGGAGACCGGGAAGTCCCAGCCGAGGACGCTGTTCTCGGCCGACGAGTCGGCGAAGATCGACAGGGTCGAGCCGCCCTGGTCGTAGATCATCCAGAAGATCGCGGCGGCGACGAAGAACCAGACGTACGCGGACATCTTCGACTGCTCGGCGCGGTCCAGGTCCTTGTCGCGCTTGATGCGGACGATCACCATCACCGGGACGATCACACCGAGCAGCGTCAGCGGGACCAGGACCCAGTTCAGGGTGTAGTTGCCGGTGAGGCCGATGGCGGCGTACGCGACGACGGCGATGCCCGCCCAGAACGCGGCCTTGCGCAGCGTCGAGGACTTCTCCTCGGCCGACAGCGGCTTCGGGACGACGTTGGAACGCGCGTCCAGGTGGCGGCTGCCCAGCAGGAACTGCGCGACGCCCAGACCCATGCCCAGCGCGGCGAGCGCGAAGCCCAGGTGCCAGTCGACGCTCTCACCGATGGTGCCGATGATCAGCGGCGCGGCGAAGGCACCCAGGTTGATGCCCATGTAGAAGACGGTGAAGCCGCCGTCCCGGCGCGGGTCGTCCGGGCCCTGGTAGAGCTGGCCGACCATCGTGGAGATGTTGGCCTTCAGCAGACCGGAGCCGATGGCGACCAGGCCGAGCCCCGCGTAGAAGGTGCCGGAGGACGGCAGGGCCAGCGTCAGGTGGCCCAGCATGATGATGCCGCCGGCGACGGCGACGGTCTTGCGGGGACCCCAGACGCGGTCGCCGAACCAGCCGCCCGGCATGGTGAGCAGGTACACCAGCGAGAGGTACACCGAGTAGATCGCGGTCGCGGTGCCCGCGCTCAGACCCAGGCCGCCCGGCGCGACGAGGTACAGCGGGAGCAGAGCCCTCATGCCGTAGTAGGAGAAACGCTCCCACATCTCGGTCATGAAGAGAGTGGCCAGTCCGCGGGGGTGGCCGAAGAAGGTCTTCTCGGAGCCGGGGGTTCCCGGAGTGACCGAGTCCTTCGTCAGGCTGGACGCCATGGTCGTTCCTTGCTGGTCGGGACGCGTCGCGCGAGCGTGTACGCGCCCGGTGGGGGGCGGCCGGCACCGGCGGGGCCCACCGTCCACCCCACGCCCGGGGGAGGCCGCCCCGGGTCTCGGAACGACGGACGGCGACCACCGGGATCCACGCCCCGCCGTGCGTCTGCGCGCGACGGGGCCCGGCCACAGGTCATTCCTTCCGGGGCCGGCGCACAGGCCGGCCCGCACACAAAAGAGACCCTCGGCGTCGACTGCGCCAAAGGTCCCCGCGGTGCAACAGGCGTTGATTCACCATACGGCAGGACAGTGCCGGATATGGAAGGACTTGAGACACGGATCACAGGTTTTACTGGAACCGCGATCACCCATTCGAAGGTCCCTCCCAGGTTCGCACCCCACACCCGCAGGCGCGAATCAGGACCGCCGTAGGTGAGAAACGGGTGTGCCGGAGGTAAGAGGCAACGCTCGCGATCACACCCCGGGCCCCGTGGCGGCGGGACTACCATCACTCCATGACCCGTGTACTGCTCGCCGAGGACGACGCGTCCATCTCGGAGCCGCTGGCCCGCGCCCTGCGCCGGGAGGGCTACGAAGTCGAGGTGCGCGAGGACGGACCCACCGCGCTCGAAGCCGGCATGCAGGGCGGCGTCGACCTGGTGGTGCTGGACCTCGGACTGCCCGGCATGGACGGCCTTGAGGTCGCCCGCCGACTCCGCGCCGAGGGGCACACGGTTCCCCTGCTGATCCTGACCGCGCGCGCCGACGAGGTCGACACGGTCGTCGGCCTGGACGCGGGCGCCGACGACTACGTCACCAAGCCGTTCCGGCTCGCCGAGCTGCTGGCCCGGGTCCGGGCCCTGCTGCGGCGCGGTTCCGCCGAGCCCCAGCAGCCGCCCGCCACCCACGGGGTGCGCATCGACGTCGAGTCGCACCGGGCCTGGATGGGCGACGAGGAGCTCCAGCTCACCGCGAAGGAGTTCGACCTGCTGCGGGTCCTGGTGCGGGACGCGGGCCGGGTCGTCACCCGCGACCAGCTGATGCGCGAGGTCTGGGACACCACCTGGTGGTCCTCCACCAAGACCCTCGACATGCACATCTCCTGGCTGCGCAAGAAGCTGGGCGACGACGCCGCCAACCCCCGCTACATCGCGACCGTGCGCGGCGTGGGCTTCCGCTTCGAGAAGAGCTAGCCGAAACCCCGTGGGGTCTTCCGTCTTGGGTAAGAGGACATGCGCCGCCGCCTGATCCAGTCCACGCTCGCCGTGGTGCTCGTCGTGATCGCCGTCTTCGGCGTCTCCCTGGTGATCGTCGAGACCCGCACCATCAGCGAGAGCGCCAGGGAGCGGGTGGAGTCCGAGGCGGTGCGGCTGGCCAGCATCGTCGACAGCCGGCTGATCGTCGAGGACCAGGTCACCGCGGAGATCCTCAGCGACCAGGTCACCGAGGACCGGTATGCCGTCATCCGGATCCCCGGCAAGCCGCCCATCGAGGTCGGCACCGAGCCGGACGGCGACGTCATCAGCGCCTCGGCACCCGGTGAGGAGGGCGAGACGGTCACCGTCCAGGAGCCGCGCTCCTCGGTGACCCGGGAGGTCGCCCGTACGCTGCTGATCATCGGCCTGGTGGCGCTCCTCGCGGTGATCGCGGCGGTGCTGCTGGCAGTGCGCCAGGCCAACCGGCTCGCCTCCCCGCTGACGGACCTCGCGGAGACCGCCGAACGCCTCGGCTCCGGCGACCCCCGCCCCCGCCACCGCCGCTACGGCGTTCCCGAGCTGGACCGGGTCGCGGACGTGCTGGACCGCTCCGCCGAGCGCATCGCCCGCATGCTGACCGCGGAGCGGCGGCTCGCCGCCGACGCCTCCCACCAGCTGCGCACCCCCCTCACCGCCCTGTCCATGCGGCTGGAGGAGATCACCCTCACCGACGACCCGGAGACGGTGAAGGAGGAGGCCACGATCGCGCTGGCGCAGGTGGAGCGGCTGACGGACGTGGTGGAGCGGCTGCTGACCAACTCCCGCGACCCGCGCACCGGCTCCGCGGTCACCTTCGACCTCGACGAGGTGATCCAGCAGCAGCTCGCCGAGTGGCGCCCCGCCTACCGCAGCGCGGGCCGCGCGATCGTCACCTCGGGCAAGCGGCAGCTGCGGGCGGTGGGCACGCCGGGCGCGGTCGCCCAGGTGCTGGCGGCGCTGATCGAGAACTCGCTGATGCACGGGGGCGGCACGGTCGCCCTGCGCACCAGGGTCACCGGCAACCAGGTCGTCGTCGAGGTCACGGACGAGGGCCCGGGCGTCCCCGCCGACCTGGGCGCGCGGATCTTCGAACGGGCGATCAGCGGCCGCAACTCCACCGGCATCGGTCTCGCCGTCGCCCGCGACCTGGCGGAGGCGGACGGCGGCCGGCTGGAGATGCTCCAGGCCACCCCGGCCGTCTTCGGTCTGTTCCTCTCCCGGACGCCACCGCAGAAGTCCCCGGACGACGAGTCCCGCCGGACGGTGCGCTGACGGCTACGGCTACGGCTACGGCTACGGCACGCGCTGTGTCGCGCGGGAGCCGTCGGAGGGCGCGCCCCGCGTCGCCGGCTCCCGGACCGGCAGCGCGCGGAACACCCAGGTGCGGTACGACCAGAAGCGGAACAGGGTCGCCACGGCGATGCCGAAGAACTTGAAGATGTTGCTCTGCAGCGGGCTGTCCCAGCCGAAGCCGTACGTGGCCGTGTACAGCACGCCGTTCTCGATCACCAGGCCGACCGCGCTGAACAGCAGGAACAGCGTCATCTCCCGGGTGCGCCGGGACTTGTCGCGGTCCCGGTAGGTGAAGTAGCGGAAGCCGACGTAGTTGAAGATGATCGCCACGACGGTGGCGATGACGCTCGCCCGCACCACCTGGAGGTCCGTCACCTGCCGCACCAGGTTGAACACGAGGAGATTGACCAGCAGACCGGCTCCGCCGACCGCGCCGAACTTCATGGCCTCACCGACCAGCCGGTCGATCCGCTCCCGCAGGGTGCCACGCGGGGCCGGAGCCGGGGCCGTGGTCGGAGGCCCTGAGGAACCGTGTCCCATGGTCGTGCTGGCCCCCGTCCGTCGTTCGGCGTCAACCAGACCATGCTAACCACCCGTCCTCACGATCTTCCTGCGGACGGAGACCGCGGCCGTGGATCGTCCGGGAAGGGGCCCGTAAACCGGCCACGGTGGCTCGGCCGATACCCTGGGGGCGTGACGTTCCCGGTAGTCGGCATGGTCGGCGGTGGCCAGCTCGCTCGTATGACACACGAGGCGGGCATCCCGCTCGGCATCAGGTTCAAGCTCCTCAGTGACACTCCGCAGGATTCCGCGGCGCAGGTCGTCGGCGATGTCGTCGTCGGCGACTACCGCGACCTGGAGACGCTGCGCGCGTTCGCGCGCGGCTGCGACGTGATCACCTTCGACCACGAGCACGTGCCCACCGAGCACCTCAGGGCCCTGGAGGCGGACGGCATCCCCGTCCGCCCGGGCCCCGACGCGCTGGTGCACGCCCAGGACAAGGGCGTGATGCGCGCGAAGCTCGACGCGATCGGGGTGCCGTGTCCGCGGCACCGCATCGTCGACGGTCCCGAGGACGTGGTGGCGTTCGCGGCGGAGGGCGACGGCTTCCCCGTCGTGCTCAAGACGGTCCGCGGCGGTTACGACGGCAAGGGCGTGTGGGTCGTCGGCTCCGTCGAGGAGGCCGCCGAGCCGTTCAAGGCCGGTGTCCCCGTCCTCGCCGAGGAGAAGGTCGACTTCGTGCGCGAGCTGGCCGCCAACGTGGTCCGCTCCCCGCACGGGCAGGCCGTCGCCTACCCCGTCGTCGAGTCGCGGCAGGTCGACGGCGTCTGCGACACGGTGATCGCGCCCGCGCCCGACCTCGACGAGACCCTCGCCCTCAAGGCCGAGGAGATGGCGTTGAACATCGCCAAGGAGCTCGGGGTCGTCGGCCACCTCGCGGTGGAGCTGTTCCAGACCCGCGACGGCCGCATCCTCGTCAACGAGCTCGCGATGCGCCCGCACAACTCGGGCCACTGGTCCATGGACGGCGCGGTCACCTCGCAGTTCGCCAACCACGTCCGCGCCGTGCTCGACCTGCCCCTCGGCGACCCCCGCCCGCGCGCGAAGTGGACGGTCATGGTCAACGTCCTCGGCGGCGACTACCCGGACATGTACTCCGCGTACCTGCACTGCATGGCCCGCGACCCCCAGCTGAAGATCCACATGTACGGCAAGGACGTGAAGCCCGGCCGCAAGGTGGGCCACGTCAACACCTACGGCGACGACCTGGACGACGTGCTGGAGCGCGCCCGTCACGCAGCCGGCTACCTGAGAGGCACGATCACCGAATGAGCCCAGTTGTCGGCATCGTCATGGGGTCGGACTCCGACTGGCCCGTCATGGAGGCGGCGGCCAAGGCCCTCGACGAGTTCGAGGTCGCCTACGAGGTCGACGTCGTCTCCGCGCACCGCATGCCCCGCGAGATGATCGCGTACGGCGAGCAGGCCGCGGACCGGGGACTGAAGGTGATCATCGCGGGCGCGGGCGGCGCCGCCCACCTGCCCGGCATGCTCGCCTCCGTGACCCCGCTGCCCGTCATCGGCGTGCCCGTGCCGCTGAAGTACCTCGACGGCATGGACTCCCTGCTGTCCATCGTGCAGATGCCGGCCGGAGTCCCGGTCGCCACCGTCTCCGTGGCCGGCGCGCGCAACGCGGGCCTGCTCGCGGCCCGGATCCTCGCCGCCCACGACGAGGAACTCCTCGGCCGGATGCGGGAGTTCCAGCAGGAGCTGAACGACCAGGCCACCGAGAAGGGCAAGCGGCTGCGCGCCAAGGCCGAGGGGTCCGGCGCCGGCTTCGGCTTCGGGAAGTGACACGGATGACCTCGCTGGACCGGGCCCGGGAGCTGCTGCGCGAGTTCCCCGTCGTCGACGGGCACAACGACCTGCCGTGGGCGCTGCGCGAACAGGTCCGTTACGACCTCGGCGCCCGGGACATCGCCGGCGACCAGTCCGCCCACCTGCACACCGACCTCCCCCGGCTGCGCGCGGGCGGGGTCGGCGCGCAGTTCTGGTCGGTGTACGTCCGCGCGGACCTGCCCGACGCGGTGCCGGCCACCCTGGAACAGATCGACTGCGTACGGCAGTTGCTGGCGCGTCACCCCGAGGACCTGGCGCCCGCGCTGACCGCCGCCGACATGGAGGCGGCGCGCGGTCAGGGCCGTATCGCCTCCCTCATGGGGGCGGAGGGCGGCCACTCCATCGCCAACTCCCTGGGCACGCTCCGCGGGTTGTACGACCTCGGCGTGCGCTATCTGACCCTCACCCACAACTTCAACGTGGCGTGGGCGGACTCGGCGACCGACGAGCCCGGCGTGGGCGGGCTGTCGGCCTTCGGCCGCGAGGTGGTGCGGGAGATGAACCGGCTCGGCATGCTGGTCGACCTCTCCCACGTCGCCGCCACGACCATGCGGGACGCGCTGGACGCCACCTCGGCGCCGGTGATCTTCTCCCACTCCTCCGCCCGCGCGGTCTGCGACCACCCGCGCAACATCCCCGACGACGTGCTGGAGCGGCTGCCCGCCAACGGCGGTGTCGCGATGGTGACGTTCGTGCCGAAGTTCGTGCTCCAGGCGGCCGTCGACTGGACGGCAGAGGCCGACGAGAACATGCGCGCCCACGGCTTCCACCACCTCGACACCACCGCCGAGGGGATGAAGGTGCACCGCGCCTTCGAGGAGGCCCACCCGCGTCCGGTCGCCACCGTCTCCACCGTGGCGGACCACCTGGACCACATGCGCGAGGTCGCCGGCGTCGACCACCTGGGCATCGGCGGCGACTACGACGGCACGGCCTTCACCCCCGACGGCCTGAACGACGTCTCCGGCTACCCGAACCTGATCGCCGAGCTCCTCGACCGCGGCTGGTCGAAGGCCGACCTGGCCAAGCTCACGTGGAAGAACGCGGTACGGGTCCTGGGCGCCGCGGAGGACGTGGCCCGGCACCTCCAGGAGACCCGGGCCCCGTCCAACGCCACCCTGGACTCCCTGGACGCCCGGCCCGCCCACTGAATCCAGTCCCTCCGGCGCGATCCAGCCCCTCCGGCGTTCGAGGAGCGGGGTCCGGGGCGGAGCCCCGGGACGGGACGGGAAGGGGCGGAGGGAGCGGATCGAACAATCGCACGCCCCGGGGTGGGCCGTACCCCCGAACGCCGCGTCCACCAGGAAGCCCGCGGCCGCTCCGTGCGACGGTGACCGTACCGCCGAGGTCACGACGTACGGAGCCCGTGATGGCCGATCTCCAGGACGATCTGCACTCCGCCGCCGAGGTCGGCCGCATCGACGAGCCGTACCCCCAGGAGGCGGCCGTCGTCGCGCCGGAGACGTACGAGCCCGTCTCCGATCCGGACGCCGAGCCCCTGACCCGGGCCCGCGCCGTCCTCGCCGCCCACCCCGTCGCCGACGGCTACAGCGGACTGCCGGGGGCGCTGCGCCGGCTGCCCTGGTACGACCTCGACCTCGGGGAGAGCGCCGTCGACGCGGACGTGCCCCGGCTGCGCAAGGGGCAGGTCGGCGCGGTGTTCTGGTCGCTGGACCTGCCCGGGGCCGACGACGGCGACCGGGCCGTCGGCGCCACCCTGGAGCAACTGGACCTGGCGAAGGCGGTGGTCGCCGCCCACGACCGGGGCCTGCGCCCGGCCCGCACCGCCGGAGAGGTCGCCGACGCCCGCAACTGCGGCCAGGTCGCCGTCCTGTTCGGCCCCGCCGGTGCCGCCGCCCTCGGCGACTCCCTCGGCGTCCTGCGCTCGCTGCACGCCCTCGGCCTGCGCGTGCTCACCCTGACCGGCGCCTCCTGGGCGGACGCCGCGGGACTGACCCGGTTCGGCGAGGAGGTCGTCCGCGAGATGAACCGGGTCGGCATGATCGCCGACCTCTCGTACGCCTCGGCTCCGACGGTCCGCCGCGTCCTGACCGTCTCCAGGGCGCCCGTGCTGTTCAGCCGCTCCGCCGCCCGCGCCCTGCGCCCCCACCCGGCCAACCTCCCCGACGAGCTGCTCGCCGACGTGGGGCGGGCCAAGGGCCTGTGCATGGTGCCGCTGACCGCCGAGCAGTCCGGCCCGACCGTCCGTGACGTCGCCGACCACCTCGGCCACGTCCGCACGGTCGCCGGGCCGGAGTGTGTCGGCCTGTCCGGCACCTACGACACCGGCGGCACCCGTCCGCAGGAGCTCGGCGACACCTCCTGCTACCCGAGGCTGATCGCCGAGCTGCTGCGGCGCGGCTGGGACGAGTCCGAGGTGGCCCTGCTGACCTGGGGCAACGTCCAGCGGGTGCTGCGCGAGGCGCACTTCACCGCGCGCGTGGCCCAGCAGCGCCGCCCCCCGTCGACGGCGACCCTCGCCGGCCTGGACGGGTGAGCGGCGGGGCGGTCAGGGCTGTTCGATCCGGCAGAGGCAGAACGGATGCCCCGCCGGATCGGCGTACACCCGGAAGTCCTTGCTTTCGTAGTCCTCCCGGTCCAGCACCCGGGCCCCCAGCGCCAGCACCTTCGCCTCGGCCGCGTCGATCTCCTCCCAGGTCCCGCCGGCGTCGAAGTCGAGGTGGAACTGCTGGGAGTCGTGGTCGGCGCGCGGCCACTGCGGCGGGGTGTACCCCGGCGCCCGCTGGAAGGCGAGCCGGGGTCCCGAGGGGATCTGCAGCACCACCCAGTCCGGGTCCTCCTCCACGGGTGTGCCGCCGCCGACGGCCGCGTAGAAGACGGCCAGTTCACGCGGGTCGGGGCAGTCGAGGACGACGGAACGGAAACGGGCCACGGGGGCCATGGAACCTCCAGGGATCAGTGGGTCAGCAGGCGCAGAGGCAGAACGGGTGCCCGGCCGGATCCGCGTAAACCCGGAAGGTCCGCGAGCGGTCGTCCGCGTCCAGCGGCCTCGCGCCCAGCGCCAGCACCTCCTTCTCGGCCGCGTCCAGGTCCTCGACCGTCAGGTCCAGGTGGAACTGCTGCGAACCGTCGGCCGACGGCCATCGCGGCGGTACGTACTCCGGGGACGCCTGGAAGGCGAGGACCGGGCCGCCGGGCACCTTCAGGTCCACCCACTCGCCCTCGTCCACCATCGTGCCGCCCACGATCCCGGCGTAGAAACCGGCCAGCGCGCGCGGGTCCGGACAGTCCAGGACGACGGAGCCCACCTTGGCAACGGACATGACTTCCTCCTCGTTGTTACCGGCAGAGCCGGTCAACCGGTAGCCGTTACTGCATGCTGCCGCATTGGGGGTAACGTCGCAAGGGAATAGCGGGAGGTACGGTCCAGGCATGAGTGAGAGAGCGGCCCCGCCCGGGAGGCTGGCCCTGGTCCAGGCCCTGGTCAACACGCTGGACATCGAGTCGGGCGCCGACGCGCTGGACACGGCGGACGGCCGCGCGCCCTTCGGGCTCACCGAGGACACCGCCGCCTCCGCCCGCGAACTGCGCGAGTCCCTGCGCGCCACCCTGCTCGCCCACGCCGGTCACCCGCCGCACCGCGCGGTCCCCCCGCTCGGCGAACTGCTGGCCCGGGCGCCCCTGGTGGTCACGGTCGACCCGGCGGACGGCTCCGCCGCACTCGCCCCCGTCGACGACGGCCCCCTGCTCTCCCGCGTGGCCGCCGCCGTCGCCGAAGCGGTCACGGCGGGCACCTGGAACCGGCTGAAGGCGTGCGAGGCCGCCGACTGCCACTGGGCGTACTACGACCGCAGCCCCGCCGGACGCGGCCGCTGGTGCTCCATGCAGGTGTGCGGGGCCCGCGCGAAGATGCGCCGGTACCGAGCGAAGGGTGCCTGAGCGCTCCGCCGGAGGTGCGGCGGTGTGTCGTCGGTCGTGTGCGGCGCCTTCGTGGCCGGTCGCGCCCACGCGGCGGCAGCCGCACGCCGGTACGGTCCCGCGCCCCTTCGGGGCGCTGTCGCATCGCGCCCGGGTCCGGTTTGGCAGAATGCGACGGGACGCCGGTTCGGCCGACTGAGCCTCGGCCGAACCGGCGTCACCCTTTCCGTCAGGCGGTGGGACGTCCCATCGCGCGGTAGCGCCAGCCGGCCCGCCGCCACGCCTCCGGGTCGAGCGCGTTGCGCCCGTCGAGGATCAGCCGCTGGGCCGCCACCTCGCCCAGCGCCGCGGTGTCCAGCTCGCGGAACTCCCGCCACTCCGTCAGGTGCAGCACGACGTCCGCGCCGCGCACCGCCTCCAGCGCCGAGTCGGCGTACCCCAGGGTCGGGAAGAGGCCCCGGGCGTTGTCCATGCCCTTCGGGTCGTACACCGTGACCTGGCCGCCCTGCAGGTGGATCTGCCCGGCCACGTTCAGCGCCGGCGAGTCCCGGACGTCGTCCGAGTCCGGCTTGAAGGTCGCGCCCAGCACCGCCACCCGCCTGCCGAGGAAGGAACCCCCGCCCAGCGCCTGCCGGGTCAGCTCCACCATCCGGCCGCGCTGGCGCATGTTGATCGAGTCGATCTCCCGCAGGAACGTCAGCGCCTGGTCCGCGCCCAGCTCACCGGCGCGCGCCATGAACGCCCGGATGTCCTTCGGCAGGCAGCCGCCGCCGAAACCGATCCCGGACCGCAGGAACTTCGCGCCGATCCGGTCGTCGTAGCCGATCGCCTCCGCCAGCTTGGCGACGTCGCCGTCCGCGGCCTCGCAGACCTCGGCCATCGCGTTGATGAACGAGATCTTGGTGGCCAGGAAGGAGTTCGCGGAGGTCTTCACCAGCTCCGCGGTCGCGAAGTCGGTCACCACGAACGGCGAGCCCTCCTCGACCGGCGTGGCGTACACCTCCCGCAGCAGCTTCTCCGCCCGCTCGCTGCGCACGCCCACCACGACCCGGTCCGGGTGCAGCGTGTCCTGCACGGCGAAGCCCTCGCGCAGGAACTCCGGGTTCCACGCCAGCTCCGCGTCCTCGCCGGCCGGGGCGTGCTCGGCCAGGTAGGCGGCCAGCCGGTCGGCCGAGCCGACGGGCACCGTCGACTTGCCCACGACCAGCGCGGGACCCTTCAGGTGCGGCGCGAGGGAGGCGATCGCGGAGTCGACGTACGACATGTCGCAGGCGTACTCGCCGTGCCGCTGCGGGGTGTTCACGCACACGAAGTGGACGTCGCCGAACTCACCGAGCTCGGCCCAGTCCATCGTGAACCGCAGCCGCCCGCTGGACCCCTCGATCCCGGCCACGTGCCTGCGCAGCAGCTCCTCGAGTCCCGGCTCGTACATCGGGACCTCACCGCGCCGGAGCTTGTCGATCTTCTCCGGTACGACGTCGAGGCCCAGCACCTCGAACCCCAGCTCCGCCATGGCCGCCGCGTGGGTCGCGCCGAGATAACCGGTGCCGATCACGGTGATCTTGAGGGCCATGAGTGCTCCAGGGGTCTACGGCATGCAGTGCGGGCCCGAGCATAACCGGGGGCCCGGGGACACCGGTGACGGCCTGTCGCCCAGCTCACCTATCCACGACCGCGGCCGACGCTCTAAAATTTGAGTTACTTAACGGTAGTTAGCGTGACCAGCATCGCAGCGTTTTGGAGCGTGAGAGACCTTGGCCGGATCGGCTGACTTCGACCTGTACCGCCCGTCCGAGGAGCACGACATGCTCCGCGACGCCGTCCGCTCGCTGGCCGAGGCGAAGATCGCGCCGTACGCCGCCGCGGTCGACGAGGAGGCCCGCTTCCCGCGGGAGGCCCTCGACGCCCTGACCGCGAACGACCTGCACGCCGTCCACGTGCCCGAGGAGTACGGCGGCGCCGGCGCGGACGCCCTCGCCACGGTCATCGTGATCGAGGAGGTGGCCCGCGTCTGCGCCTCCTCCTCGCTGATCCCGGCCGTCAACAAGCTGGGCTCCCTGCCGGTGATCCTCTCCGGCTCCGAGGCGCTGAAGAAGAAGTACCTGGCCCCGCTCGCCAAGGGCGACGCGATGTTCTCGTACTGCCTCTCCGAGCCCGACGCCGGCTCCGACGCGGCCGGCATGAAGACCAGGGCGGTCCGCGACGGCGACACCTGGGTCCTCAACGGCGTGAAGCGCTGGATCACCAACGCCGGCGAGTCCGAGTACTACACGGTGATGGCCGTCACGGACCCGGAGAAGCGCTCCAAGGGCATCTCCGCCTTCGTCGTGGAGAAGTCCGACGAGGGCGTGTCCTTCGGCGCCCCCGAGAAGAAGCTCGGCATCAAGGGCTCGCCGACCCGCGAGGTGTACCTGGACGACGTCCGCATCCCGGCCGACCGCATGATCGGCGAGGAGGGCACCGGCTTCGCCACCGCGATGAGGACCCTGGACCACACCCGCATCACCATCGCCGCCCAGGCCCTCGGCATCGCCCAGGGCGCCCTCGACTACGCCAAGGGCTACGTGAAGGAGCGCAAGCAGTTCGGCAAGCCGATCGCCGACTTCCAGGGCATCCAGTTCATGCTCGCCGACATGGCCATGAAGATCGAGGCCGCCCGCCAGCTCACCTACGCCGCCGCGGCCAAGTCCGAGCGCGGCGACAGCGACCTCACCTTCCAGGGCGCCGCCGCCAAGTGCTTCGCCTCCGACGTCGCCATGGAGGTCACCACCGACGCCGTCCAGCTCCTCGGCGGCTACGGCTACACCCGCGACTACCCGGTCGAGCGCATGATGCGCGACGCGAAGATCACCCAGATCTACGAGGGCACCAACCAGGTCCAGCGCATCGTCATGGCCCGCAACCTGCCGTAACGGCGGGCGGACCGGGCAGCGGAGGGCGTCCGGGGCCGGGCGCCCTCCGCTCCTTCCGGCCGGCGCGCGCCGTCACAGGAAGCGGCGGATCGGGGTGACCGCGGCCTCGGCGAGGCGTTCGGTCAGGGGGCGGCGCCTCCAGCGGGCCGGGTCGATGGGCTCGCTCAGCTTGCGGTCGGCGTCGAAGTCGGCGTCCAGCTCGGCCGTGAAGTCCTCGTCGAGGACGGCCAGCATGACCTCCTCGTCGTGCTCCAGGGAGCGGCGGTTGAAGTTGGTGGAGCCGATGAGGGAGCAGACGCCGTCCACGGTGATGACCTTCGTGTGCAGCATGGTCGGCTGGTACTCCCGCACCTCCACACCCGCGTCGACCAGGGTCTGGTAGTGCTGCCTGCCGGCCAGCCGGCAGGCCCGCTGGTCGGTGTGCGGCCCCGGCAGCAGGATCTCCACCCGCACGCCCCGGCGGGCGGTGGCGGCCAGGAGGTCGATGAAGTAGGTGTCGGGCGCGAAGTAGGCCGTGGACAGCCGGAAGCGCTCCCGCGCCGAGGTGATCATGACGCGCAGCAGCGTCTGCATGTCCTGCCAGCCGAAGCTGGCCGAGCCCCGTACCACCTGGACCGTGGCGTTCCCCGGCTGTTCCTGGGGGGTGAAGCGGTCGTGCTCGTCGTACAGCTCGTCGTGGCACTCGGCCCAGTTCTGAGCGAAGGCCGCGGCGATCCCGTCCACGGCGGGCCCCCGGACCCGTACGTGGGTGTCGCGCCACTCGCCGGGGCCTCGGGCGTCGCCGCACCACTCCTGGGCGATGCCGACGCCCCCGGTGAACGCGGTGTGCTCGTCGGTCACCAGGACCTTGCGGTGGCAGCGGTGGTTCTGCCGCATCGGTGACAGATGGAGGGGCTTGCGGAACCAGGCCACCTGGACGCCGGCGTCGTCCATGGCGTTCAGCAGCTCCGGCTCTATCTCCTTGGCGCCGAAACCGTCCAGCAGCAGCCGTACCCGGACCCCCGAGCGGGCCCGCTCGGCCAGGGCGTCGGCGAACTCCCGCGCGATGTCCCCGCGCCAGTACACGAACGTCATCATGTCGACGGTGTGCTCCGCGGCGCGGATGGCCTCCAGCATCGCGGGGAAGATCCGGTCGCCGTTGCGCAGCGGCACGAGCTCGTTGCCCTCGGTCGCGGCGATGCCGAGGAGCCGCTCCAGCCGTCTGCGCAGCCGCTGTCTCTCCGCCTGTGGTGTCATGCGCTCTCTCCCCTGAGCCGTTCGTTCCCGCCCCACCCCTTTTTTCCGCTGCCGGTGCTTCCAAGCAGGGACGTGACCCATCCCTCCTGTGGTGGTCATGGGGTCGGGGGCGTAGGACGGAGAGGGCGGGGGCCTGCTCCCGGCCCCCTCCGTCCCCCGGGAGGAACCATGACCCAGCAGCAGCCGACCACCACGGAACCGATGAGCAAGGAGATGCAGGACTGCGTCCAGGCGTGCATGGCCTGCCACGGTGTGTGCGAGGAGACCATGAGCTCCTGTCTGCAGATGGGCGGCCAGGCCCAGATGCGGATCATGCGGGCGCTCATGGACTGCTCGGAGATGACCCGCATGTGCGCGGACATGATGATGCGCCGCTCGCCGCTGGCGAACGAGATGTGCATGATGTGCGCGCAGGCCTGCGACATGTGTGCCGAGGCGTGCATGTCCATGCCGGACGACGAGAGGATGACGCGCTGCGCGGAGTCCTGTCGCCGCTGCTCCGAGATGTGCCGCGCCATGGCGGGCGCCACCATGTGACGCCGCCGGACACGCTCGTGGGCACCCCGCGGGGTGCCCACGAGCCGGTTCAGTTGCCCTTGACGGTGACCTTCTCGTCGTTGTTCAGCTGGGTCACCAGCTGCTTCACCTTCGCCTTGTCCCAGAGCAGGTTGCCGCCGGTGGAGCCCGCGATCGGCATGTTCATGGACGTGCCCTCGCCGCCGCTGACGCCCTTCATCGACCAGAACATGTCGGCGAGGTCGAACAGGCCCATCTCCTTGTCGACGATCAGGGAGTCCAGGCCGGCGCCCATGGTGGGGTAGAGCGTGAAGGGGTTGAGGACCGTGCCCGGCGTGGCCACCTGGTTGGCGAGGGCGGAGAGGAACTTCTGCTGGTTCTTCGTACGGTCCAGGTCGGAGCCGGCCAGCGCGTAGCGGGTGCGGACGAAGGCGAGGGCCTCCTCGCCGTTCAGGGTCTGCTTGCCCTTCTTGAGGTCGGCGCCGGACTTGGTGTCCTTGATGTCCTGCGGGATGTCCATCTCGACGCCGCCGACCGCGTCCACGATGTTCGCGAAGCCGGCGAAGCCGATCTCCACGTAGTGGTCGATGTGCAGGCCGGTGTTGAACTCGACCGTGCGGACCAGCAGCTCGGGCCCGTCCTCGGCGTAGGCGGCGTTGAGCTTCACCTGCCGGCCGGCCCCGGGGTAGGTCTTGCCCGAATCGGAGCCCACGAAGGACGGGATCTCGACGTTGGAGTCCCGGGGCAGCGAGATCAGGGTGGGGCCGTTGTCACCGGTGTGCAGGATCATCATCGAGTCCGTGCGCTTGCCGTCGGCGGACCCGGTGTGCAGCTTCTTCTTGTCCTCGTCGGTCATGCCCTCGCGGCTGTCGGAGCCGACGATCAGGTAGTTGGTGCCCTCGCCCTTCTCGGGCCGCTCGATCACCTTCGACAGGTCGACCTCGCGGTTGAGCTTGGAGTCGGCCCAGAAGTACGTGCCGACGGTCGTCACGACCAGCACCGTCGCCACGGTGATCGCCGTCCACTTGACGCGGCGGCGCCAGTCCGGCGCGGGGCGCTGCGGGCCATGGCCGCCACCGCCCGGCCCGCCGCCACCGGGCGTTCCGTAGACCTGGCCGGTGTTGTAGCCGCTGTCGTAGCCGCCGTGGCCTTGGCCGTCCACGTACGACGGCTGCTGCGGGACGCCGCCGTACGCGCCCTGCCCGGGAGGGGCCGCCGGGCCGCGGCGGACCTGCCGCATGACGCGGGCGCCCTCGGGCTGCGCGCTCGCGCTGCCGCGTCCATAGCGTCCGTCGCGGTTGTCGCCGGACCGTGCCTCGGGCCAATCAGTCATGGAAGACAGTGTGCAGGTCCGGGCTGTGCGCCATACAAGGGTCGTCGGAAAATCAGGGCACCGCTGTTGCGAAGCTGACACAAATTTCGCAGATGTGACCTCGGCATAAGGTAGAGGCCATGACAGATCAGGCCCCCGCCGCAGCCACGGAGAGTCCGGACATCCCGGGCAAGCCCACCTCGGCGTCCCGTACGACCCTCAGCCACATCATGACCCACAACGACACCAACCTCCTGGGCACGGTGCACGGCGGGGTGATCATGAAGCTGGTCGACGACGCCGCGGGCGCCGTCGCCGGACGGCACTCCGGAGGGCCTGCCGTCACCGCCTCCATGGACGAGATGGCCTTTCTGGAGCCGGTCCGCGTCGGTGATCTGGTCCATGTGAAGGCCCAGGTCAACTGGACCGGACGGACCTCGATGGAGGTCGGGGTGCGGGTGCTGGCCGAGCGCTGGAACGAGTCCGCGCCGCCCACCCAGGTCGGCTCGGCGTACCTCGTCTTCGCGGCCGTCGACGCCGACGGCAAGCCGCGCCGGGTGCCGCCGGTGATGCCGGAGACCGAGCGGGACCGGCGCCGCTACCAGGAGGCCCAGATCCGCCGCGCCCACCGCCTGGCCCGCCGCCGGGCGATCGTGGAACTGCGGGAGAAGCGGGCCGCCGAGGGGTTCGAGGACTAGTCCGAGGACGGGACGGAGCTCAGGAGCAGCCCACCTGGTCGCCCCGCACCACCCCGAACTCGCCCTGCCCCGGGTCCTGCGCCCGCACCGCGCGGACCTCCTCGAAGTCGGCGCCCGTGATCACCTTCAGCGTGGCGCCCTGGCCCTTCACCGCGCGCAGCTCGCTGCCGGGAAGGGCCGCCGCGAGGGACTTCGCGGAGCGGTCCCAGCGGGGGTCGTAGGCGACGACCGTCCGCCGCACGTCCTGGTCCGCCGCGTTGACCGGGGCACGGGTGGTGGCGAAGCCGGCCGCCGCCAGCGCGGCGTCCACCCGCCGGCCGAGGCCCGCGGTGCGGGTGCCGTTCTCGACCTGGACGCGGACCTGCCGGGGGTCCACCGGGACGCGGGGCCTCGGGTCGGGGGTGAGGTGCGCGGAGAGCGGCTCGTCCCGGCGCAGCGCGTCGAAGATGCGCCCGGACTTCTCGGCGTCCCACTTCAGCGTCGAGCCGACGCCCTCCACGGAGTGCTTCATGTCGGCGATCGGCACGGTGGTGAACTCGGAGGAGGAGGGCGAGAAGTTCCGCATCGCCCGGCCGAGGTCCAGGAGTTCGCCGGTGCCGAAGCCCTTGTCGGCGCGGACCGAGCCGAGCACCGCCCGGGTCACGTCCCGGAACCTCATCGGGTGCAGCAGGATGCCGGAGGAGGTGACCCGGTCCACCAGCGCCGCCATGAAGTGCTGCTGGCGCCTCATCCGGCTGAGGTCGGAGGTGCCGTCGACGTGCCGGGCGCGGACGTACTGCAGGGCCTGGCCGCCTTCGAGGGTGTGCCGGCCGGCGGGCAGGTCGAGGCCGGTGCGGCGGTCTTTCAGCGGCTCGCCGGTGCAGATCTCGACGCCGCCGACCACGTCCACGGTCTTCATGAAGCTGGTGAAGTCGACCTCCAGGTAGTGGTCGATCTTCACCCGGGTCATCTTCTCGACCGTGCGCACGGTCAGCCGGGGGCCGCCCTCCGCGTACGCCGCGTTCAGCTTGAGCGGGTGCCCCTCGTGCCGCTCGCCGCTCACGCGGTCGGTGTGCGGGGGCGTCACGGCGTACGAGTCGCGGGGCAGGCTGACCACGGTGGCACGGTCGCGGTCCGCCGAGATGTGCACGATCATGATCGTGTCGGTGCAGTGGCAGGGTGTCCCGCCGAGCCGGTACTTCTCCCGCTCCTTCGCGCCGATCCTCTCCCGGCCGTCGGTGCCGACCAGCAGGATGTTCATGCCGTGACCGGCCTCGGGCCGGTTCTTCATGTCGTGGAACGGGTCGACCCGGGCGATGTCCTCGTCGAGGCCGCTCATCACCGCGTGTCCGATCCCCGCCGCGGCGAGCACCACGACCGACAGCGTGGTGACGGT
Source organism: Streptomyces sp. NPDC044984 (assembly GCF_040646935.1). Lineage (NCBI taxonomy): Bacteria > Bacillati > Actinomycetota > Actinomycetes > Kitasatosporales > Streptomycetaceae > Streptomyces > Streptomyces sp. NPDC044984. Next base: position 37,504 of record NZ_JBEZBE010000009.1, on the reverse strand, counting down.
GCGCACGACCCAGCGCGGCTTCCCGCGCGGCGGCGCGGGGGGCCGCGACGGACGCTGCGGTGCGGTGCGGGGCCGGGGGGACCGCGGCGGCGTGGGCAAGGGGGGACACCTCCGGACGACGGCCGTGCGTGGGATCGTGAGCACGGTAGGCCGATACGATCTGCGGCCCGGCACATCGCCCCCGGCGCGCGCGGCGGTGTCCCCCGTTCGCGGTAACGTGAGCCTCCTATGAACGCCAATCCCGACGTGCGGCTCCCCGCCGTTTCCGTGATCATGCCCGTCCTCAACGAGGAGCGGCACCTGCGTGGCGCCGTCCGCGCGATCCTCGCCCAGGAGTACGCCGGCGAGATGGAGGTCGTGATCGCCCTCGGTCCGTCCACGGACCGCACGGACGAGATCGCCGCCGAGCTCGTGGCCGAGGACCCGCGGGTGCACACCGTGCCCAATCCGACCGGCCGCACCCCGGCCGCCCTCAACGCCGCGATCCAGGCCTCGCGCCACCCCATCGTGGTCCGCGTCGACGGGCACGGGATGCTCTCCCCGAACTACATCGCGACCGCCGTGCGGCTCCTGGAGGAGACCGGCGCGCAGAACGTCGGCGGCATCATGCACGCCGAGGGGGAGAACGACTGGGAGCACGCCGTCGCGGCCGCGATGACGTCGAAGATAGGAGTGGGCAACGCCGCCTTCCACACTGGTGGCGAGGCCGCTCCCGCCGAGACGGTGTACCTGGGCGTGTTCCGGCGCGAGGCGCTGGAGCAGCAGGGCGGGTACAACGTGGAGTTCATCCGCGCCCAGGACTGGGAACTGAACTTCCGCATCCGTGAGGCCGGCGGGCTGATCTGGTTCTCGCCGGAGCTGAAGGTGTCGTACCGGCCCCGGCCGAGCGTGCGGGCGCTGGCCAAGCAGTACAAGGACTACGGCCGCTGGCGGCACGTCGTGGCCCGCTACCACTCCGGTTCCATCAACCTGCGCTACCTCGCCCCGCCGACCGCGGTGTGCGCGATCGCGGCCGGGATCGTGGTGGGCGCCGTGCTGACGCCGTGGGGCTTCGTGGTGCCCGGCGGTTACCTCGCGGCGATCGCGCTGGGGTCCGTACCGGCCGGCAGGGGACTGCCGCTCAAGGCGCGGCTGCAGATCCCGGTGGCGCTGGCCACCATGCACATGTCGTGGGGCTGGGGCTTCCTGACCAGCCCGCGTGCGCTGGCGAAGAAGGTCATCGCCTCGCGGCGGCCCGCCGTCCACGCGGACGCGCCGACCGCCTGACGTCGTCGCATGCCGAGGGGGAACCGGTGAGGGCGGCGTGAGAAGGCGTGCGATCGGCCCGCTGCCGGCGCTCGTCGGGCCGATCGCACAGGGGCTCCCACCGCCGGAGTGGGGCGCCGGCGGAGTCCCGGGCGTGCGCCCACAGCCGGCAGGGGGCGGAACCATGGCGGCGCGGGTCCCTGGAAGCCTTTTCGTGGGCCGTCGATCAGGCGACGGCCCACGAATCGCGACGGGCGAGGCTCCCTGAACTGTCGGGCGAGTGCCGTCAGCCGCAGTGGACGCCGTAGTTGATGCGCGTGTAGTTGGACTCGGCGCGGCCGCCCCAGTCGATGCAGGCCCCCGGGGCGTAGAGGTAGAGGGGTCCCGCGTAGTAGTTGTAGACCCCGTCGTCCTGCGTACCGGTCGGCCACGAGGTGGACGTGCTGTGGCGCCGGAGATTGGCTCCCAGGATCTGGCGCGTTCCCGGCGCGTCGCCCACGGTCACGACGCAGTTGTATCCGGTGGAGCTGTTGTAGGTCAGGAACGTGTTGCCCTCGCCCACATCCATCGAGTCGATCACTTTGTAACCTGAACCACAGGCGCTGTTGTACGAGGCCGCCTCGGCGGTGCCGGTCGTGAGGGCCGTTCCGGTGACAGCGAGGCCGAGGACTGCCGCGGCGGACATGAGTCGTCTTGGAATGTGCATGACATTCTCCTGTGTCGGGCTTGTCGTGATGGCGAAGGCGACGGCCTGGAAGAGCCAGTTGTCGCCTGGGACGGCCGACAGGGAAGCCGCGGCCCCGCGACCGCACCGGTGCGAGTCCGATCACTGATGGGCCCTTGCGGGAACCCTGCCGGAGGAACTGGGCCTGGATCCGCCCAAGATCATTATATGGCGGAACCGAACCGGGAACACCCGTACAGGGAGAGGGCCGGATAGGCAGGGTCGATGGCCGACAAGTGCATCACCGGTGTGGAACTGCCTGCCCGTCCGGGACCCTCCCAGCCGGAGCCGCTCCTTCCTGCAGACCATGGTGTGCCCTGCAGACCATGGTCTGCGCGACAGCGGCCGGGATCCTGAGGGTGCGGTGCTCGCCCGTGGGGCTTCGTACCGAGGGCCCCCTCCGGCCAGGAAGGCGCTCGTCGCGTTCCTGCTCGTCGCAGGTTCACCAGGTGAAGCCCGGACTGACGTGCATGCACGCCTTGTCGTCGGCCCCGTTGAGCGCCTGTGCGGTCTTGGGGGTGGTGTTGTCCTTCTCGGGTGCCTCGTACCTCGTCCCCTCGCGCCAGTCGGCGCCCACCACGAGCGTGACGCCGGACACGTCGGTGGACCGCTTCACCGAGCTCGCCGGAATGCCGAGGGCGTCGGCGACGCGCCGGGCGTCGCCCTCCAGGTCGGCGCTCGGGTACTGCACCACCGTCCGCTTCTCGCTGAGGGCACCGGTGGTGTCGGCGGTCGCTCCGGTGAAGCCCTTCTCCTGCAGCGCACCGGCGACCGTGCTGGTCCGCCCCGGGGCGGCGGCGAGGGTGTCGGTGAGGGTGCCGTTGCGGACCTGTACGGCGATGTCGGCGTCGTCGGCGGCCGGGTCCGCCGGGGTCTTCGGCTCGGCCTTCACCGGCTTGGCGTCCTTGCCGTCGAGGGCGATGTCCTCACGCACCAGGCGGAACAACTGCTCGGCGTCCTCGGTCGGTTCCACGCGAGCGCCCACGTACCGGTTGGGCATCGTCGTCATGGTGATGCGCTCCGGCTCCACCTTGCGCAGTTCGGTGCTCAGGTCGTACAGCTTCTTCACCGTGTCGAGGCCGGGGTCGACGGTGAGTGCCTCGGTGGCCTTTTCGGCCAGCCTGCGCAGTTTGTTGGGGTTGCTCAGGGTGGCGTTCTCACGCAGCTGCCGCACCAGCGAGTTCATGTACATGTGCTGCGCCTTGGCGCGGGCCAGGTCGCTGCCGTCCTCGAAGCCGTAGCGCGTGCGCAGCCACTGCAGGGCCTGCTCGCCCTTCACCGGGTGGGTGCCCTTCTCCAGCTTCAGTCCGGAGCCATGGCCCTGGCTGTCGCGCGAGTGGATGTTGGCGTCGACGCACACCGGGACACCGCCGACCGCGTCCGCCATGGACACCACGCCCGCGAAGTCGACCATGACGAAGTGGTCGATGTGGATGCCGGTGAGCTCCTGCCAGGTGGCCACGGTGCAGCCGGGACCACCGTGCCCGAGGCTCTGGTTGGTCATCGTGCGCCCGTTGCTCGCCGGGTACACCGTCCCGTCGTCCGGGTCGGTGCACTTGGGGATCTCGACCAGGGTGTCGCGCGGCATGCTGACCACGGACATGTTGGACCGGTCGGCGGACAGGTGCACCAGCATCTGCACATCGGCGAGCGGGGTGGAGCCGAACGTCTCGCGGGCGCCGCCGAGCTGCTGGTTCTCCTCGGAGTCCCGCGCGTCGCTGCCGATGAGCAGGATGTTCAGCGGGGTCTGCCCGGCCGCGTTCGGCGTCGGCTCGGCGACCTTGCTGTCGCCCAGGTTCAGGGGGTCCTTCTTGATGTTGTGGTTCAGCTGCCGGTAGTAGAGGTAACCCGCCCCGGCCGTACCGACTATGAGCAGGGCGAGGACCGCCGCGGACCACTTGAGCAGCCGGCGTGCGCGGCGCGGGCGGGGGCCGTCCGCGCCCTTGCCCTTGCCTTCGTCCTCGCCCTCGGTCGGACTGTCGTCCGGGTCCACCTCACGCTCGCCGTCACCGAGCGTCTCCGGTGCGGCGTCCTGCGTCACTGCCGCCGTTCTCCCCACTCCTGGCAACCCCTCGCCTCGTGAAGCAGGCCCGTCCTGCGTCCTGTTAGACGCACGACGGGCCCGTCAGTTGCCCCGGTATTCCAACCGACTTCAACAAGTTACGCGGGGTCGGCGGCGGCCTTGCCCTTCTCGTCCTCGCCGCTCGTCTTGTTCCTGTCGCCCTTGCCGTCGAAGGGCACGTCGTCGCGGAGCATGGTCCACACCCGCTCGGCGTCGGCGCCGGCCGCGAGCAGGTGGTTGCGGTTCTGCGGGGCCTCGACCGTGGGCGGCGTCGTCATGGTGATGCGGTCCGGCGGCACCGTCTTCAGCCGCGTCCCCAGGCCGTACGGCTTCTTCACCGAGCCGATCTCCTCGGAGACCGTCAGTGAGCTGGTCGCCGCCTCCGCCAGGTCCATCAGCCTGCCCGTGTCGGTGAAGACGTTCTGGTTGACGCGGACCTCGACGCCGCCGACGGCGTCCGCCATCGGCACGACGCCCGCGAAGCCGATCGTCGTCCAGTGGTCGATGCAGACGCCGGTGAGGTTCTCCCAGGTGGTCAGGGTGCAGCCGGAACCGCCGCGGGCCGGTGAGGTGTTGACGAGGTCGTCAGTGGCCGGGCAGGTGTCCCCGGTCTTCGGGCCGGTGCACTCGGGGACGTCGACCCGGGTGTCGCGCGGGATGCTCACCACGGCCGCGCTCTCGCGGTCGGCGGCGAGATGGACCAGCATCTGCACATCGCCCAGCGGCGGATCGCCGCAGGTGTCCCGGCTGCCGCCGAGCGCGACGTTCCTGTCGGAGGCGCGGCTGTCGGAGCCGATCAGCAGGATCTTCAGTGGCGTCTGCCCGGCAGCGTTCGGCTCGGCCTTGTGCGCCTTGTGCGCCTTGGAGCCACCGCTGCCGCGCCCACCCTTCTCGATGTTGTCGTCCAGATGCTCGTAGTACGGATAACCGGCGTCGGCCGGCTCGAGTACCAGTACGGCCGGGGTCGTCGCCGACCAGCGCAGCGCGTGCCGGCCCCGCCCGGCGGACGGCCGTCGTCCGCCTTTCGACGGGCCGTCACCGCCCTCCGGGGCCCGAGGGCCGTCGTCCGGTAGGCCGGGCCCGGGTTCCTCCTGCACACCGCTCCGCGTCACTGCCTCCCCCGCGCCGCACCACGGAACGGGCCTGCCCCGCGCCCTGGAGGACGCGGAACAGGCCCGTCAGGTCACTTGGCGCACTCGACCTTGTCCGCCGTGGACTTCCGAGCGTCATCGGGCACGTCCGCGGCGGCCGCGTCGAGTTTGACGCCGGCACCCTTGAAGTCCTTGCCGAGGGTCAGCGTCATCGCGGGCACGCCCTGGGAGTTGGCGAGGCTCTCGCCGGGCTTCATCGCCGAACCGGACAGCCCCATGATGTCGGCCAGGCGGCGTGCCTGGTCGGCCTGGTCGGGGGCGTACTCCAGCGTCGTCTTGCTCAGTTCCTCGGGTGCGTTGCCCGCGTTCTCCGACTTGTCGACGCCCTGTTCGACCTGGAGCCAGCCGAGGACCTCCTGGGCGCTGCCGTCTTCGGCGCCGCCGTTGAGGATCCGCACGCGGACCTCGGAGGCCGGTGCCTTCTCGCCCTTCAGCCGGGCGGCGACGGCGGCCTTCTCCTGCTTCTTCTTCTTCTTGACCTCGGTGAAGGAGACGTCGTTCTTGACCATGTCGAAGACCTGCTGGGCGGACTCCTCCTTCAGCACGACGGTCACCGGCGTCTTCTCGGCCGGGTTGTCCTTGACCGGCACGGTGGCGAAGGTCAGGTTCTTGACGTTGAGCTTGCCCAGTTCCAGACCGAGGTCCTTGAGCTTGGTGATGCTGTCCAGCTGGGAGTCGACGGTGAGCGCCTCGGTGCCCGCCTCGGCCAGTTTGATCATCTTCGACGGGCTGGTGAGGGTGTCGTTCGACTTCAGCTTCCGCATCAGCGAGCTCAGGAACTGCTGCTGCAGCTCGATCCGGCTCAGGTCACCGCCCAGGCCGACCGAGTGCCGGGTGCGCACGAACGCCAGCGCCTCCTCGCCCTCGACGGTGTGCGTGCCCGCCGGCAGCTTCAGGTGGGAGTCCGGGTCGTCGATGTCCTTCGCCAGACACACCTCGACGCCGCCGACCGCCGAGGTCAGCGTCTTCACCGCGTTGAAGTCGGCCACCATGAAGTTGTCCGGCTTGATCCCGGTCAGCTCGGTCACCGTGCGCATGGTGCAGCTGGGGGTGCGGCCGCTCTGGCCGAGGCTGGTGTTGAAGCGGACGCCGACGGAGCCCGGGATGATCTCCTGGCTGCCGTCCTCCTGCTCGGTCGGGCAGTCGGGGATGTCGACTATCAGGTCACGCGGGATGCTGAGGGCGGTCGCGTTCGTACGGTCCTTCGAGACGTGCAGCAGGAGCGTGGTGTCGGCGTGACCGGCGCTGCCCTTGTCGCCGTAGCTGCCGTTGCCCTCGCCGGTGCGTTTGTCGGTGCCGATCAGCAGGATGTTGATCGCCTTGTCCTTGCTGAAGCCACCGGTGCTGGCGCCGTCGTCGGAGACGGACTGGATGTTGTCGTTCAGATGCTCCAGATAGAGGTAACCGGCCGTACCGGCGGCGAGCACCACGAACGCCATCGTGCCGCCGGTCCACAACAGGACCTTCTTCGCCTTCGACTTCTTCTTCACCGGCCGGCGCCCGCGCCGCCCCGGGGACGGTTCCTCGGGCGCACCCCGGCGTCCGCGCTGCGGCGGTACTTCCCGGCCGGGTGCCTCCGGCTCCGGCGTCCCGCGGCGGGACCGCTCGGGCGCACGGCCCGGTGACGCCGACCGGCCACGCGCGGTGCCCGTGCCCGGGAGGCGTGGTCCGCGCGGTCCGGGGACCGGCGACTGCGGTGCGGAAGGGCTCAGTCGCAGTTCGTATTCGCCGGTGCTCGGGTTGAGCACCCACTGGTCTGCGGGATCTACGTTCCCCGCCCGCCCACGCTCTTGCGAGTCCACGGTCGCTTGAATCCTCCGTCGGGCCACGCGGCGCCTTTTCCCCCCCGAGGCGCTCGGGTCTCGGTCACACAGTGCGGGACCTCAGGACAGGCCTGAAAGAACGGACGCACCGGAGCGCTCACACTAACGGTCCTGATCGAGTCGAAGCGACGCCGGTGACGAATTCCACGTCTTCACAAGCGGGCAATCCGCCCATTTCCCTGAACAAAGGCGTGCGGCTCCGGGGAGGGCTTTACTCACAGGTGTCCTCGGCGGCCGTGTTTCCCGAGAACGTCGGTGCGGGAGAGGTGACGCCGGACGGCTTTTCATGGTCCCTTTTCGTGGCCTTCGTGTCACTGCCCGTATCGATCCGCACAGGGGCGTCCCTGCGCAACCGCTCGAACAGTTTCTCCGCCGCGGGCTGTGCGAGTTGGTCCCGGTCGGCGTTCCCGGCGTACGGCTCCCGCGGAACGGTCAGGAATCGCACGCCTTCCGTGGGGATCTCCCGCAACCCGCGTGCGAGGTCGTACAGACTCCGCAGACTGGCCAGCCCCGGGTCGGTCGTGAGTGACGAGGTGGCCGCGTCCAGAACGGGATACAGCTTCACCGGATTCAGCAGGACGTCATTGCCGCTCACCTTGTTGACGAGTGCGCCGAGGAAGCGCTGCTGCCGTTCCATACGGCTGGTGTCGCTGCCGTCCCCGAGGGTCTTGCGGGCGCGGACGTAACCGAGCGCCTGCTCCCCGTTCAGGGTCACCCGGCCCGCCGGCAGCTTCAGCTCGGCGTCCTCGTCGTCGACGGGCTCGCGCAGGCACACCTCGACGCCGTCCACCGCGTCGACCATGTCCTTGAAACCGGCGAAGTCGACGACGACGTGGTGGTCGACCCGGATGTCCGTGAGTTTCTCCACCGTTCGGATGGTGCAGGCCGAACCGCCGAGCGCGAAGGCGGAGTTGAACATCGTGAACATCGGCTCGGAACGTGATCCGTCGGGGCGGCGGCAGCCGGGCACGTCCACCATCAGGTCCCGGGGGACGGACACCGCGGTGGCGCTGCGCCGGCCCGCCGACAGGTGCAGCAGGATCACGGTGTCCGAACGCTCGGTCCCCGCGTCCCGCCCGTAGCGGCGGTTCTCGTCCCCGGAGCGCGAGTCCGAGCCGATCAGCAGGATGTTCCGGGCGCCTTCGGCGAGCGCGGCGGGCCGCTCCTCCTCGTACCGCGCGAGTTCGGCGGCCGCCGCCTCGTCCGGGGTGATGTTCCCCTCCAGCTTCCTGTACACCGCCCACCCGGCGCCCGCGGCCGCGAGCAGCACGAGGACGACCGCGAGCCCGGTACCGCACGCCCAGCGCCGCCGCCGGCGTCGGGCCCGCCCCCGGCCGCTCGCCGAGGACCCCGTTCCCGGGCCGAGGGCACGCCCGCCCCCCGGTTGCGCGGAGGACGCGCCTGCGGAGTCACTCATGACCGGGTCCACCCCTCACTGCGTACGGCGTCTGGTGGTGCCGCTGCGTACGACGATGACGCGGGAGGGAGGTGCGGGGCGGGTGGTGGTGCGCCGGACGGGGGAGGGGGGCGGACGGGTGGGGGTGCGGGGGGCCGGTTCCGGTGGCGTGGAGTATGGGTTCCGGTGGAGTGGAGCGCCGGTTCCGGTGGGGTGGTGGACGGTGTCCTTCCGGGGGTCTTTCGCGGCGCGGTGGGCGGCGGTGCCGTCACCGGGCGATGGCCGTCACCCGTTCGCTCTCCACCCGCTTGTCCAGGGCGTCGTCCCCCAGGCGGTCCAGGTTCCGGCACAGCACCACGGAGCCGCCGGTCGCCAGCGGCCCGTACAGGCCCGTGTTCAGGCCCTCCCACGTGTCGTACGGCCGCCCCGACAGGATCCGCGAGCCGGGCCCGGTCAGGCCGAGCTCCGGAGCCTCGGCCCGGGCCCGCTCGACCACCTCCGCCCCGGTGAACTCCCGGCCCGCCACGATCAGCGCCGGAGCCTCGGGGTCGACGGGCGCGTACGGCACGAAGCGGTCGCCCTGCCCCGGCACCTCTACGGCGTAGTCGGCGAAGCCCTCCGGCGGCTGCGGGAAGCGCCCGCCGAGCGGCCTGAGCGCCAGCGCGATCCTGGCCCCCGAGCAGGCCCGCGCGGTCTCCAGTGACTCCGGCTCCGGACCGCTCACGGCCACGTCCGCCGCCGCCGGGTCCCCGGCCACGTCCGCGACCGCGCCCACCGACGCGCACGCCAGCAGCCAGACCGCCGTCTGCCAGTGCGCGGGCAGCAGCAGGGCCACCCGGTCGCCGGGTTCCACGGACAGCTCGTCCTGGAGGAGGTTGGCGGTCTTGGCCACCCAATTGGCGAAGGTGGCCACGGACAATTCGACGCGTTCGCCCGTGGCGTCGTCGTAGAAGGTCACCAGGGGGCGTCCCGGGTCCGCGGCGAGCGCGGAACCCAGCAGGTCGGCAGGGGTGCGGTCGGTGGCGTTCACCCGCGCAAGCGTACGCGGACCCGTCCGCGCGCACCGCCTGCCGGGGGCACCGGTTCGGGGGAACCGGCCCCGACGGGTCGTCAAATCCCCGATGGACAGATTTGTCTGATTATGTCAAAGATCAGGGGCATGCGTGGAATTCTTGCTTCCTCAATCGGTGTCACCTGCGCCGCCGCCCTCGCCCTCCCGCTCGCTCCGCCCGCCACCGCGGCGGACGCGAGACCGGCGTCGACGGCAGGAGCGGCCACGCGCGCAGCGGGGGCGGCCCGACCCGACGTGCCCGGCAGCACCCAGTCGTTGTCCCTGGGACCCCTCACCCGTGACCGCGCCTCCGGCGCCGCCGTCCTCGGCCTCGCCCCGCGGGCCGTACGGCCCTTCTCCCTCCTCGGCGTCGTCTGGGACGACCCCGCCGCCGAACTCCACGGCCGCGTCCGGGTCCGCACCCGGGCGGCGGGCACCGGCGCCTGGTCCGGCTGGCGGGACGTCGAGACGCACTACGCCGACCACGTGGCCGACCCGGGCAGTGCGGAGGGCGCCGCGGACGGGGTCCGCGGCGCCACGGCGCCGCTGTGGGTGGGGGAGTCGGACGGGGTGGAGATCCGGGTTCAGCCGGAGCCCGGGGAGGGGGAGGACGAGGGGGCCGGGGCGGACGGGTTCGGGGGCGGGGAGTCCGGGGCCGGTGAGTTCGGGGTCGGTGAGCCCGGGGTCGGCGACGACTCGGTGTTGCCCTCCGGGCTGCGGCTCGAGCTCGTCGACCCGGGTGACGAGGCCCCGGAGGGGCCGCGCATCGGCGTCATGAGCGCCGAGGCGACCGCCGCCTCCGCGGCCAACTCCGCACTCGCACCGCTCGGCGCACTGGAGATCCCCGCGCTGGACGGCGAGCGGACCCGGCAGGAGTACCTCACCCTGTACGGGGCCGAACTGACCGCGCAGCAGCGGGCCGAGCCGTACATCGGACCGCGCCCCGCCATCGTCACCCGACGCGGCTGGGGGGCCGACGAGAGCCTGCGGAAGAAGCGGTTCGTGTACACCGGCAAGGTCAAGGCGGCCTTCGTGCACCACACCGCCTCCGGCAACAACTACGAGTGCGCGCAGGCCCCTTCGCTCGTCCGCGGGTTCTACCGCTATCACGTGCGGAGCCTGGGCTGGCGGGACGTTGGCTACAACTTCCTCGTCGACAGGTGCGGCAGGATCTACGAGGGCCGGGCCGGGGGAGTGGCGAAGCCGGTCAAGGGGGCCCACACCATGGGCTTCAACACCGACACCATGGGCATCGCGGTGATCGGTTCCTACGGCTCCAGGAAGCCGTCCTCCTCCGCCGTGAAGGCCGTCGCCCGGCTCACCGCGTGGAAACTCGGACTGCACGGGATGAATCCACGCGCCAAGACATATCTGAAGTCCGCCGGTGGCAATCTCTACCGAAAAGGCAAGAAGGTACGACTGAACGTGATCTCCGGTCACCGGGACGGGTTCAACACCTCGTGCCCAGGGGGGAAGCTGTACAAGAAGCTCGGCACCGCGCGTGCCACGGCAGCTCGTTACCAGGGCCGCTGAGGCGGGCCGGGCGCTCCTTCCTGCCGGAGGCGGTCTGCATACACTGGCCGGCCGAAAGACAGATCGGCCGGTCCCGGCAGGAAGCAGAGACGACAGGTGACAGAAGCGATCCTCCTGGTCGGCGGCAAGGGCACGCGGCTGCGACCGCTCACGGTGCACACGCCCAAGCCCATGGTTCCGGCGGCCGGGGTGCCCTTCCTCACGCACCAGCTGGCGAGGGCGAGAGCGGCGGGCGTCGAGCACATCGTCCTGGCCACGTCCTATCTGGCCGAGGTCTTCGAGCCGTACTTCGGCGACGGGGCGGACCTGGGACTGCACATCGAGTACATGACGGAGGAGGAGCCGCTCGGCACGGGCGGCGCCATCCGGAACGCCGCGTCCCGGCTGCACTCGGGGCCGGACGAGCCGGTGCTGGTCTTCAACGGGGACATCCTGACGGGGCTGGACATCCGGGCGCTGGTGCGGACGCACGGGACGACCGGCGCGGACGTCTCGCTGCATCTGACGAAGGTGACGGACCCGCGGGCGTACGGGCTGGTGCCGACGGACGAGTCGGGGCGGGTACGGGCGTTCCTGGAGAAGCCGCAGACGCCGGAGGAGATCGTCACCGACCAGATCAACGCGGGGGCGTACGTCTTCCGCCGGTCGGTGATCGACACGATCCCGACGGGGCGGGTGGTGTCGGTGGAACGGGAGACGTTCCCGGGGCTGCTGGCGGCGGGGGCGCATCTGCAGGGGATGGTCGACTCCACGTACTGGCTGGACCTGGGGACCCCGGCGGCCTTCGTACGGGGCTCGGCGGATCTGGTGCTGGGCCGTGCGCCGTCGCCGGCGGTGCCCGGGCGCTGCGGGGACCGGCTGGTGCTGCCCACGGCGACCGTGGCACCGGACGCGAAGCTGGCGGGCGGGACGGTGGTGGGCGAGGGCGCGTTCGTGGCGGAGGGCGCGCGCGTCTTCGGCAGCACGATCCTGCCGGGGGCGGTGATCGAGCCGGGCGCGGTCATCACGGACTCGCTGATCGGTACGCGGGCACGGGTGGGCGAACGCTCGGTCCTCACCGGCACGGTCATAGGCGACGGGGCGGTCATCGGCCCCCGCAACGAACTCCGCGAGGGTGCCCGCGTCTGGTGCGACGCGACGATCCCGGCGGGCGCGGTCCGCTTCTCGTCCGACCAGTAGACGCCCGGGGCGGGTGAGGGCTTGCGTCCTGTGCCTGCGGCGCAGGTGGACATGCGCGGAGCGCCTGCGGTGCGCGGCTGGGTCGGGGGTGTCCGCCCTCGGACCGGCGCGGATCACGTTGCCCGGTGGGGCTGCGGGGCGCGGACGCGCCGGCCACTGCGGTCACCCCCGCCCCGTCCTCTCCCGCCGTACGCGGCTGCCGCTGCCGCGCTTCCGCTTCCGCGGGCAGTCGTGCCTCCCCCCGCTCGAGCGAAGCCGAGAGTGGGGGAGGGGGGCGCGACGGCACCCCGCAAGCGCCGGGCCGCGCGAACACCTCCCGGCCCGCGGCAACAGGGGGCGTCCCATAAAACGCACCGGCCCGCGCAGGCCCCAAAACGCACCGGCCCGCGCAGGCCCTCGGGCCCGCACCAACAAGGCACACCCGCAACGCGCCGGGCCGCGCCCGACCCGAACACCGGCCCAGCCGAACCTCAAAGCCGCCCGATGTCCCCGTACGGCATCCGCGGCGCCCGCCGCCCCGGCACCTTCCCGCTCAACAGAATCAACCGCGCGGCCCGATGCCGCTGCCCCGCATACGGCTCCAGCAGCGACAACATCACCGCGTCATCCGCATACCGGTCCCCCGCGAGCGCCCACCCCACGATCCCCGGCAGATGCAGATCCCCCACGGTCACCGCGTCCACCGCCCCGTGACTCCGCTGCACCGTCTCCGCCGACGTCCACGGCCCGATCCCCGACACCAGCTCCAACCGCGCCCGCGCCGCCTCCGGATCCGTCCCCACCGCCTCCTCCAGCCGCGCGGCGACCCGCACGGCCCGCAGAACCGTCGACGCCCGCTTGTCGTCGACCCCGGCCCGGTGCCACTCCCAGGAGGGGATCAGCGACCACGTCCGCGGCGCCGGCATCACCGACATCCGCTCCGGCGCGGGTCCGGGCGCCGGCTCCCCGTACTTCCGTACCAGCAGCCGCCACGCCCGGTACGCCTCCCCCGTCGTGACCTTCTGCTCCAGAATCGACGGAATCAGCGACTCCAGCACCAGCCCGGTCCGCGTCAGCCGCAGTCCCGGGCGCCGGTGCCGGGTCAGCGCCAGCAGCCTGTGCCGGGGCACGAAGGCGGACGGGTCGTCGGCGGCACCGAGCATCTCCGGCAGCTTGTCCAGGAGCCAGTCGGCGCCGGGCCCCCACGCCTCGCCCCGGATCTCGCCGGAACGCCCCGTCACCCGGAGCGTCCCCGGACCCGCCGGCGTCAGGCTGGCCCGCCAGACGGAACCGTCCGGCAGCGCCCGGAACGTCGGATCACCCGGCCCTCGTCGCAGCGGCCCGAGGACCAGCCCGAGGTCCAGGGGCCCCTCCGGCACCCACGTCCGTACGCGGGCCGGAGCCGGTGCCCGGCGGGGGATCACCCCGGGCACGGCGACCTGCCCGCCGCGCACTGTCGTACGGGTCGGGCGGGGAGCGAAACGTCCTGCCACGAGAGCTCCCAGGGGTGGAGGTGAAGCGGGGGCCGCTACGAGGGTAGACGCAGGCTCACCGCACCTCGATGAAACCGTCCGCGTCCCGCTCCGGCCGCGGGCGCGGGTCCTCCGCCGGGCGGCCGATCGCCACCGCGCCCATCGGGTCCCAGTCCGCCGGCAGGTCCAGGACCTCGCGGACCACCTCGCGGCAGAACATCGTCGACGACACCCACGCCGAGCCCAGCCGCTCCCCGGCCAGCGCGACCAGGAAGTTCTGCACGCCGGCGCCCGTGGCGACCACGAACATCTCCCGCTCCGCGCCGTCCCGCCGCGCGTCCCCGTAGGTGTGCGAGCCGTCCATGACCAGGCAGGGGACGACCAGGTACGGCGCGTTGCGCAGGACGTCGCCGCGGCGGACGCGCTTGGCGATCGCCTCCTCCGTCTTTCCGTCGCGGCGCAGGTCCGCGATCCAGGCCTCGCGCATGGCGTCCAGGAGACGGGTGCGGGACTCGGGCGACTCCAGCAGCACGAACCGCCACGGTGCGGTGTGGTGCGGGGCCGGTGCCGTGACCGCGGCGGCCACCGCGCGGCGTACGGCTCCGGGGTCGACCGGATCGTCCGTGAAGGCCCGCACCGTACGGCGCTGGGTCACCGCCTGGCGCACCGCCTCGGACGTGCCGAGGCGGAACATGTCGTCGCGCGCGCCGCGGACCATCGCCCGCGCGCCCTCGCCGTCGTCGGCCGCCACCACGTGCGGCAGTCCGCGGACCACGGCCACCGGCAGGCCGGACGCCTTGCCCTTGACCAGATCGCCCGCCGCGGCGAGCTCGTCGGCCGTGGCGACGACCGTGGCGCTGAGCGGATTGCCGTACGCGTCGGTGCCGCCGCGCAGGTCGTCCAGCACGCGGACGCCCGCCGCGCCGATCGCCACATCGGTCAGCCCCGCGCGCCAGGGGCGGCCGAAGGTGTCGGTGACGATCACGCCGACCTCGACGCCGAGGGCGTCGCGCAGGCCCTCGCGGACCGCCCGCGCGGAGGCGTCCGGGTCCTCGGGCAGCAGCAGGACCGTACCGGCGGGGGTGTTGGAGGCGTCGACTCCGGCCGCGGCCATGACCAGGCCCTGCCGGTTCTCGACGATGCGCAGGGAGCCGCGCCGGGCCACCACGCGCACCGTCTCCGCGTCGATCGCGGCCTCCCGGTCCGCCGCCTCGACGATCCGGCCCTCCGCCTTGGAGACGATCTTCGAGGTGACGAGGAGGACGTCGCCGTCGGACAGGTCCGGTGCGGCGGCCGCGATCAGCTTGGCCAGGTCGTCGCCCTCGCGGATCTCGGGCAGGCCCGCCACGGGCCAGACCCGGTAGCCCGTGCCGCTCATACCGCCCGGACCTCCTCCGCCAGCGTCAGCGCCTCCCGCGCCATCCGCGCGGCCGCGTCGACGTCGGTCATCATCAGCGGCACGGCCCGGCAGCGGATCCCGGCCGCCTCGACGCGCTCCACGCAGGCTGCGTCGACCGTGTCGACCAGCCAGCCGTCCAGCAGGCCCGAGCCGTAGTGCTCGGCCACCGCCGGGGCCGTGGACTCCACGCCGACGGCCGCCAGCACCTTGTCGGCCATGCCGCGCACGGGCGCGTCCCCGACGATCGGGGACAGGCCGATCACCGGCACGCCCGCGTCGGCGATCGCCTCCCGGATGCCGGGGACGGCGAGGATGGTGCCGACGGAGACCACGGGGTTGGACGGCGGGAAGAGGATCACGTCCGCCCCGGCGATCGCCTCCAGGACGCCCGGCGCCGGCTTCGCCTGCTCCGCGCCGACCGGCACGACCGCCTCGGCCGGCACCGAGGCCCGCAGCCGCACCCAGTACTCCTGGAAGTGGACCGCCTTGCGCTCGCCGTCCAGCTCCACGGCCACGTGCGTCTCCACGCGGTCGTCGGTCATCGGGATGAGGCGCACGCCGGGCTTCCAGCGGTCGCAGAGCGCCTCGGTCACCGCGCTGAGCGGGAATCCGGCGCCGAGCATCTGCGTCCGCACGATGTGTGTGGCGAAGTCCCGGTCGCCGAGCCCGAACCACTCCGGGCCGACGCCGTACGCCGCGAGCTCCTCCTTGAGGTGGAAGGTCTCGTCGGCCCGCCCCCAGCCCTGCTCCTCGTCGATGCCGCCGCCGAGCGTGTACATCACCGTGTCGAGGTCCGGGCAGACCTTCAGCCCGAAGAGGTGGATGTCGTCCCCGGTGTTGCCGATGACCGTGATGTCCGCGTCCGGCACGGCCCGCTTCAGACCGCGCAGGAAACGGGCACCGCCGATGCCGCCTGCCAGAACCACAATGCGCATGGGGCCATCCTTGCAGGCGGCTACGACATCGCGTCAGGCAGTCACCGGGCCGGGCGCCGTGCGCGCCTCGCAGTGGGGGGTGGTGTGCATGGGCATCTCGGTCAGGCCCGGGTGGTAGATGTGCAGGCTGACCGCGGGTTCCAGCGCGTCGTTGACGACCTCGTGCACGTAGCCCGGCGCGAACACGCGCTGCGCGCCGGCCGTCAACGCGCGCGTGCCGCGCGCGGTGCGCTCGGTCAGGGTGCCGTCCAGGACGGTGAGCACGCCGGAGGAGCGGCCGTGGCCGTGCGGTCCGCTGCCCTGGCCGGGCACCCAGGACAGCAGCCACACCTCGTAGCCGGGGCCGGTGCGCAGCCGGTGGTACCAGCGGCTGGTGGCGTCGTACTCGACGAGGTGCTCCCACTGGGAGCGGTCGGCGGCGATGGAGCGGGCCAGGCCGGCGAACTCGGCGACGGTGGCCGGGTGCTCGCGCGGGGGCTGGAGCAGGTGCGGGACTTCGAGGATGTCGCCGGCGATCTGGAGGTCGCTGTCGCTGTTCATGGATGCGGAGGTTCCTTGGCGGAGAAGCGGTGGGGGTGAGGGTGTCGCGTCGCGTGCGCCCGGGTCGCGGGCGGCGGCGAGGGGGCCCTGGTGGGAGCGAAGGAAACGAAAGGCCGGATCTGTGGCCCGGCGGGGCTGGAGCTACGGGAGGGAGCTCAACAGCCGGAACAGCGACAGCTACAGCGAGCGCGGGCAGCACCGAGGAACCCGGCGGAGCGGGTCGAGGTGAGTGCCGAATTCGCGAGCATGCCCACTAGGACAGCGGTTCACTCCTCCACTGTCAACTCGACGCCCGATATGTGGGACATGGTTCACCTCATCCGGTTCATCTCGCAGGTGAAAGGTTTGCTCAGTCGTTTACCGGGACACATGGTGCCCACGACCGGGCGCCCGTACGCCGTTGCGATCCCGTGATCCGACTGTGATCCGGTTCGCTCCGGTGCGGGTGTCGGAACGAGATCGATCCCCCGGGCGTCCTCCCCATGGAGGCTCCGTGTGGGGACGGAAGCCCTCGCGGGACCCACGCGTGTGTCAAGGTTTAGGACGATTTGAACACTTTCCGCTCGGCCTTGGTTCCGCAGAGTGAATAAGGGGCCCAATAGCAGATCTCGGCTTGACTCGCCCGGAGCAGCACACTTGTAATTTCACTCGTGTCGTTCAGCCGGGATCGGTAACGGCTGGATCACGGGGACGCGAAGGACGGACGAGGGGCGCACATGACCGAGCTGGTGCAGCAACTGCTGGTCGACGACGCGGACGAGGAGCTCGGCTGGCAGGAGCGCGCGCTGTGCGCCCAGACCGACCCCGAGTCCTTCTTCCCCGAGAAGGGCGGCTCGACCCGGGAGGCGAAGAAGGTCTGCCTCGCGTGCGAGGTCCGCTCCGAGTGCCTCGAGTACGCCCTCGCCAACGACGAGCGCTTCGGCATCTGGGGGGGACTGTCCGAGCGCGAACGCCGCCGGCTCAAGAAGGCCGCCGTCTGACCGACGGCGCGTCACAGCTGTACGCGTTTCTCCCGTCGTGCGCGTACACCGTGCTGATCGAGGGCCGGGACGGCGCGCGAACCTCCGTGCCCTGCCGTGTCGAACCGGGCCGGGTTCGACACGGCTGGTGCCGGCCGTCGGTCGTCGGCCGCGGAAGTCCTGCCGGGGCGCTGATCCCCAGGCGGTGTGAGCCGTGAATCCCCCTCCCCCGGCCGGGGGAGGATCCAATTCGTACATACGTCACTTCCCAGGCTCGTCGCAGGTGGGTTGTCCACAGGCGGCGGGCCGTTGTGTTGGCCAGCCGATAGTGTGGTCGCTCGTCCGAGACGCCCCGCTGCCCCCATCGGGCACAGGCGTTCCCCCCAGACCACCGAACCGGGGCCCGTACCTCGATGTCCGTGCACAGCCACACGGCAGCCCGGCAAGACCTCGCTGCCACACCTGAGTTCCCGCGTCACGTGGTGACCGCGGTCCTCGTCTCCCACGACGGCGCCCGCTGGCTGCCCGACGCGCTCGCCGGGCTGCTCGGCCAGGAGCGCCCCGTCCAGTTCGCCATGGGTGCCGACACCGGCAGCGCGGACGACTCCGCCCGGCTGGTCACCGAGGCCCTCGGTGACGAGCACGTGCTGCACCTCGCCCGGCGCACCGGCTTCGGCCAGGCGGTCGAGGAGTGCAACCGCAACGCCCCGCACCTCACGCCGGACGACCTGCCGTACCTGAAGCGGCCGAGCGGCTGGGACCCGGTCACCCGCAGCTGGCGCGACGACGCCTACGACCTGCCGGACCTCCCGCACGGGGAGCCGGTGCAGTGGCTGTGGCTGCTGCACGACGACTGCGCGCCCGAACCCGACGCGCTGGCCCAGATGCTGCGCGTCGTGGAGAACGAGTACGAGCTCGGCCGTGACGACGTCGCCGTCGTCGGCCCCAAGCTCCGCGGCTGGTACGACCGCAGGCAGCTCCTCGAGGTCGGCGTCTCCATCGCCAACTCCGGGCGCCGCTGGACCGGCCTGGACCGCCGCGAACAGGACCAGGGCCAGCACGACCACGTACGGACCGTGCTGTCGGTGTCCACCGCCGGCATGCTCGTCCGCCGCGACGTCTTCGACCGGCTCGGCGGGTTCGACCGGCACCTGCCCCTCATGCGCGACGACGTCGACCTGTGCTGGCGCGCCCACTCCGCGGGATACCGGGTCCTGATCGCCCCCGACGCGGTCGTCCGGCACGCCGAGGCCGCCTCCCGCGAGCGCCGCACCGTCGACTGCGTGGGCCGCACCGCCGCCTCCCCGCACAAGGTGGACAAGGCGGGCGCCGTCTACACCCTGCTCGTCAACGCCCGCACGGCCGCCCTGCCCTGGGTACTGCTGCGCGTCGTCCTCGGCACCCTGCTCCGCACCCTCGCCTACCTCGTCGGCAAGGTCCCCGGACAGGCCGTCGACGAGATCCGCGGCCTCATGGGCACCCTGCTGAGGCCCGAACGGATCCTCGCCGGGCGGCGTCACCGCGGCAGCCCGGGGACCGACAAGGGCGAGATGCGGCCGCTGTTTCCGCCGCCCGGCGCGACCGTCCGCGTCACCGTGGAACAGGTCGCGGGCAGTCTCGTCGGCCGCTCCGACCCCGAAGCCGCCTCCGGCGCGGGACGCCACGGCGGCACCGCCGAGCCGGGACCCGGCGGCGACGACGCCGACTTCCTGGAGGTCGAGCAGTTCGCCCGCCTCAAGCGCATCGCCCGCAAGCCCGGCCCGGTGCTCTTCCTGGTGCTGCTGCTCGTCTCCCTCGCGGCCTGCCGCCAGCTCCTCGGCGGTGACGCGCTCGCCGGCGGCGCCCTGCTCCCCGCGCCCGCCGATGCCGGTGAGCTGTGGGCCCGCTACACCGACGCCTGGCACACCGTGGGCGCCGGCGGCACCGGATCCGCACCGCCCTACCTGGCGATCGTCGCGGCCTTCGCCTCCCTCCTGCTCGGCTCCACCGGCCTCGCCGTCACGATCCTCCTGGTCTGCTCGGTACCGCTGGCCGGCCTCACCGCGTACTTCGCCTCCCGCCCGCTCGTCGAGTCCCGGCTGCTGCGCGCGTGGGCGGCCGTCGCCTACGCCTTCCTGCCCGCCGCGACCGGCGCCCTGGCCGGCGGCCGCATCGGCACCGCCGTACTCGCCGTGCTGCTGCCGCTGATCGCCCGCGCGGGCATCGCCGCGAGCGGCCTCACGCAACCCGGGGGCACCCGCGGCAGTTGGCGCGCCACCTGGGCGTACGCCCTGCTGCTGACGGTCACCACGGCGTTCACCCCGATCGTGTGGCCCATCGCCCTCGTCCTCGGCGTCGGCGTACTGGCCCTGCGCAGGAGTGACATCCCGGCCTACGGACTGCGCTTCCTGGCCCAGCTGGGCACCCCCCTGCTGGTCCTCGCCCCGTGGTCGCTCTCCCTCCTCCCGCTCGGCTTCTTCCGGGAAGCGGGCCTGGAGTACGGCCCCTCCGCCGCCTCCGCCCTCGACCTGCTCGGCGCGAGCCCGGGCGGCCCGGGCACCGTCGGCGGCCTGGTGCTCATCGGCCTGGTGCTCGCCGCACTCGCGGCCCTGCTCCGCTCCGAACGCCGGACGGCGATCCTCACCGCGTGGGCGGCCGCCCTGGTGGGCCTCGTCTTCGCGGTCCTGTCCAACAACTCCACCTGGGCGGGCCCCGCGACCCTCGTCTACGGCATCGCCGTCCTGGCCGCCGCCACGCTCGGCGCCGACGGGGCACGCGCGCGTGTCGCCGAGCAGAGCTTCGGCTGGCGCCAGCCGGTCGCCGCGCTGATCGCCCTCGCCTGCGCGGTCGGCCCGCTGGTCGCCGTCGCCGGCTGGATGATCCGCGGCGCCGACGGGCCCGTGGAACGGCGCGACCCCGTCCAGGTGCCCGCGTTCGTCGCCGAGGAGAGCGGCACCCGGGACCAGGCGCGCACCCTTGTCCTCGACAGCGACTCCACCGCACAGGTCGACTACGTCCTGGTCCGCGGCTCCGGCGCCCGCATGGGCGACGCGGAGATCGCCGCGGTGGACGGCGAGAACACCGGGCTCGACAAGGTCGTCGCCAACCTCGTCGCCGGCTCCGGCGCCGACCAGGCCGACCAGCTCGGCGGCTTCGCCGTCCGCTACGTCCTCGTCCACCCGGGCGCACCGCGCGAGGTCACCCGCGTCCTGGACGCCACCCCGGGCCTGTCCCGGCTCAGCCAGCAGGCGGGCGGCGCGCTGTGGCGGGTGGACCGGCAGGTCTCCCGCGCGAGCATCGTCCCCGCCGAGGACGGCGACGCCGAGCCCGTGCCCGTCGCCGCCGGGCCGGTCGACATCCACACCGAGATCCCGGACGGCGCGGAGGGCCGCGTCCTCCGCCTCGCCGACACCGCCGCCGACGGCTGGACCGCCACCCTCGACGGCAAACCGCTGACCCGCGTCACGGTCGACGGCTGGGCCCAGGGCTTCCAGCTCCCCGCCTCCGGCGGCACGCTGGACGTCACCTACGACGACCCGGTCACCCGCACCGCCTGGCTGTGGGCCCAGGGCCTGCTCGCCGTCGTCCTCGTCGTCATGGCCCTGCCGGGCCGCCGCCGCGACATCGACGACGACCTGCCCGAGGAACCGGCCGTCCCCGCCGAGGCCATGGCCGGCGAGGGCCGCCGCGCCCGCCGCCTGCGCGCCCAGGCCGAGGCCGAGGCGGAGTCCGCCGCCGGAGGACCGGGCGCCGACGAGGGCTTCCCCGCCCCGCCCGGGCAGCCGCCCGCCACCGTCCCGCAACAGCCCGACCACGGCGACTGGGACGCGGCGGCGCAGTACCCGAACGCCTACCCGGACGAGCAGTACCAGCAGTACCCGGCGGACGCCTACGGCCGGCCCTACCCTGCGGAGGCCTACCCCCAGGGCGGCGAGTACGACCCGTACGCCTACGGCACCCAGCAGACGCCGTACGACCAGACCTACGCACAGGGCTACGACCAGAACTACACCCAGGGCTACGACACGTCGTACGACCCCCACGGCACGGGCAGTGAGCGTCCCGACGGGAGCCAGCAGTGAACCGCACCACCCTGTCCCTGATCGCGGGCGTGACCGCGCTCGCCGCCGTCACCGGCTTCGCCGCGGTGTCCTCACCGGACGCCAAGGCCACGGACGGGACGGCGGAGGCGGCGGCCCACCTCCCCGTGGAACGCACGAGCCTGGTGTGCCCCCCGCCGAGCACCTCCGACCTGGCCGAGACGACGTACACGTCCTTCACCCCGGTCACGAAGGGCGCGGAGGCCGAAGGCAGGGCCGGACTCCAGCCCGTCACGGAGCAGAAGCCGGACGGGTCGAAGACCGAGGACGACAAGGACGCCAAGTCCGAGAAGCCCCTCCTGGAGCCCGAGGACCCCGGCAAGCCGGTCACCGGGGAGACGACCGGCGGCGAGTCCCCCGCCCTCCTCGGCACCGCCGAGGGCCGCTTCGCGCCGGGCTGGACCGTGCAGGAGACGACCACAGTCACCGCGGGCACGGGCCGGGGCATGCACGGCGTCACCTGCACGGCTCCGGACACGGAGTTCTGGTTCCCCGGCGCGAGCACCGACGCCGACCGCACCGACTACGTCCACCTGACCAACCCCGACGACTCGGCGGCGGTCGTGGACATCGAGCTCTACGGCAAGGACGGTGCGCTCAAGACGACGGTGGGGGAGGACATCACGGTCCAGCCGCACTCCGCCGAGCCGGTCCTGCTCTCGACGCTCACCGACGAGAAGCAGACCGATGTGACCGTGCACGTGGTGGTCCGCAGCGGCCGGGTCGGCGCCGCCGTGCAGGCCCTGGACGCCAAGCGGGGCGGCGACTGGCTGCCCGCGTCGGCCGAGCCGTCCGGCAGCCTGGTCCTGCCCGGCATCCCGAAGGACGCCACCGCCGTACGCCTGGTCGCCTTCACCCCCGGTGACGCCGACGTCGACCTGAAGGTGCGCCTCGCCTCCCCCTCCGGCCTGATCACGCCAGCCGGCCACGACACCCTCCACGTGAAGGGCGGCATGACGACGGCCGTCGACCTGGACGACCTCACGCGTGGTGAGGCGGGTTCCCTGGTCCTGACGACGGCGGACGACTCCGTCCCGGTCGTGGCGGCGGCACGGGTGCTGCGCGGCGAGGGCGACGACCAGGAGTCGGCCTTCGTCCCGGCCGCACGACCGGTCGGCACGCGTGCCACGTCCGTGGACAACACGGCCAAGGGCACGACGCTCTCGGTGACGGCTCCCGGGGGCACGGCGAAGATCAAGGTCACGGCCTCGGCGGGCACCGAGGGCGGCACGGAGGCCGTGAAGACGTACACGATCAAGTCGGGCACGACGCAGGACATCGAGGCTCCGCTGCCGGAGGGGGCGAAGGGCACGTACGCCCTCACGGTGGAACCCCAGTCGGGCGCACCGGTCTACGCGTCCCGGACGCTGACGGCGACGGAGAACGACGTTCCGTTCTTCACGGTCCAGCTCCTCCCGGACGACCGGGGCATGGTCGCGGTACCGAAGTCGACCGAGGACCTGTCGATCCTGCAGAGGTAACCGCCGCTCCCGCGGGCAGTCGTGCCGCTGAGGCGGCACGGGTGGGCGGTGGGGTACCTCCCGCTCGAGCGAAGTCGAGAGCGGGGGAGGCACCCCGCCAACGCCGGGCTGTGTGTCACCCCCCGGCCCGCCCCGACGCGCGGCACGCTGCAGGAGCCGGGTGCGTAACCCCACGCACGCCCGCGCCCGCTCCCAATCCCCGGTCAGTCCTCCCCGTACCGTGGATCCACCGTCTCCGGCGTCAGCCCCAACAACTCCGCCACCTGCTCGACCACGACCTCGTGCACGAGAGCCGCCCGCTCGTCCCGCCCCTTGGTGCGGATCTCCACCGGCCGCCGGTACACCACCACCCGCGCCGACCGCCCCTCACGAGCGGCCACGGTCCCACCCAGCGGCACCGGCTCGTCGCTCCAGGCGCTTCCGTCCAGCCTCGGCACGTCCAGCACCAGGAAATCGATGTCGGCCAACTGCGGCCACCGTCGTTCCAGCCGCTCCACGGAGTCCTGCACGAGATCCGCGAACGTCTCCGCACGGCTCGCGGCGAGCGGCACCTGAGGAGGTGCGATCGGGCCGCGCATGCCCCGGCCGTGGCGGTCACGACGTCGGGGCCCGGGGCCGGGTCCGGCGGCACGGGGCGTCACAGAGCTGTCCATCACTGCGAAGCGTAGTCGTCACGTCGCCACCCCGCCCGACCCCCGTACGCCTTCCGGCCGACCCGCACGGCATGTCACAACATGACCATTCCAGCCAAGGTTGAGATCGATTCCGCATCTCTCCGAGACCGGTGACCTCAAGGCAATTGACGGTGTTTGTACCAACTGGTGACCGAAATCAGTACCGGCGAATCCCCCGAACCTCCGCGTCGAACCAGGTCAGCAAGGTACCCCCAAAGGGGCATGTGAGGCATTTCATGCCGCGACACGGTGGAGTGACCTGATGGAGAGTCGTCGCGGCCCGCTCAAGAGTGCGGTACCGTCCAACATCGTGAGCCCTGTACGTCGCTGTTCGCGCACCGCCTGCGGCCGTCCCGCCGTCGCGACGCTGACGTACGTCTACGCCGACTCGACCGCGGTCCTCGGCCCGCTCGCCACCTACGCCGAACCCCACTGCTACGACCTGTGCGCGGAACACTCCGAGCGCCTCACCGCGCCGCGCGGCTGGGAGGTCGTCCGTCTGCTCGACGGTTCGGCCCCGGCCCAGCCCAGCGGAGACGACCTGGAAGCGCTTGCGAACGCGGTGCGAGAGGCGGCCCGTCCCCAGGAGCGGGCGGCGGGAGCGGGCGGCGGGTCCCGCACCGCGGACCCCATGGAGGTCGCACGCCGCGGCCACCTGCGCGTACTCCGTTCCCCGGACAACTGACCGGACGGGTCTCCCGCCCCGCACCTCGAGCACCCCGTGAACCCCCCGCACGCCCATTGACGCCTACTTGTCGCGGACACGACCATTTCTTGGAACGCGGCGAGAAATCGCTTTCGCATGGCGGAATCCGGGAGGCGCCCGTGTACGTCCAGGAACTGGAACCCGTCGCCGGCTCGCTCGGCCTCTCCGCCCTGGTGGCGGCCCTGCCACTCGTGATCGTCCTGGTCCTGCTCGGCGGCGTCCGGATGAAGGCGCACCTCGCGGGCCTGACCGGCCTGCTGGCGGCCGTCCTGGTGGCCTGTCTGGCGTACGGCATGCCGCTGGGCCAGACGCTCTCCGGCGGCGTCCAGGGCGCCTTCTTCGGCGTCTTCCCCATCATGTGGATCGTCATCAACGCCCTGTGGGTCTACCGGATGACCGTCCGCACCCGCCACTTCGACATCCTCCGCCGTTCCTTCGGCCGCCTCTCCGACGACCCCCGCATCCAGGCACTCGTCATCGCGTTCTGCTTCGGCGCCCTCCTGGAGGCCCTCGCCGGGTTCGGCGCCCCCGTCGCGATCTCCGCCGTGATGCTGGTGGCCCTCGGCTTCGACCCCGTGCGCGCCGCCGTGGTCGCGCTGGTCGCCAACACCGCGCCGGTGGCGTTCGGCGCCATGGGCACACCGGTCGTCACGCTCGCCCAGGTCACCGGCCTGCCGCTGGACTCCGTGGCGTCCGTCGTCGGCCGTCAGACCCCGTTGCTGGCCCTGGTGGTGCCCCTCGTGCTGGTCTGGCTGGTGGACGGACGCCGCGGCCTGCGCGAGACCTGGATCCCCGCACTGGTCTGCGGAGCCGCCTTCGCCGTGGCGCAGTTCGCCGCCTCCAACTACGTCTCCGCGCAGCTCGCCGACATCGGCGCCGCCCTGGCCGGCGCGGGCGCCCTGGTCGCCGTACCGCACGCGCGCGTGCCCGCCACCGAGTCCGTACGAACCTCCGTACTGACCGGCGCGCGCAGCGAGGAACTGGACGAGGAGGACCCGCGCGGCGAGGTGGTACGGGCCTACGCCCCGTACGCGCTGATCGTCGCGGTCTTCTCCGTCGCCCAGATCCCGGCGGTGAAGGACTGGCTCGCCGGTGCCACCCGGACCTACGACTGGCCCTTCCTGCACGTGGCGGGCCCGGACGGAGAGCCCGTCGGCGGCAACGTGTTCACCTGGCCGATCGTCTCCACCGGCGGCACCCTCGTCCTGTTCGCGGGGGTGCTCACGACGGCGGTGATCGGGGTGCACGCGCGCGCGGCGGTCAAGGAGTGGCTGGCGACGGTCCACGAACTGCGGTTCGCGATCCTCACGGTGACGTCCGTCCTGGCCCTGGCCTACGTCATGAACCTCTCGGGCCAGGCGGCGACCATCGGCCACTTCGTGGCCGCGGCCGGGGCCGGCCTCGCCTTCCTGTCCCCGGTCCTCGGCTGGTTCGGGGTCGCCGTCTCCGGCTCGGACACCTCCTCCAACGCCCTCTTCGGCGCCCTCCAGGTGACCGCCGCCCAGCAGTCCGGCCTCTCCCCCGACCTGCTCGCCGCCGCCAACAGCTCCGGCGGTGTCCTCGGCAAGATGATCTCGCCGCAGAACCTCACCATCGCCTGCGCGGCCGTCGGACTGGCGGGCCGCGAGGGCGACCTGCTGCGCAAGGTGCTGCCCTGGAGCCTCGGCCTGCTGCTCGTGATGTGCCTGATCGTGGTGGGCCAGAGCACGGCGGTACTCGACTGGATGCTGCCCTGAGCGTCCGCGACGTGCGGAAGTCCGTTCGGTGGCCCCGACCGGAGTGTCACCCTCTACGGGTAGTTTGTGGTGACCGACAGGACTTCCGGAAGGGTTGGCCGTGGCTGCTGATCTGTCGCAGATCGTCAAGGCGTACGACGTGCGCGGAGTCGTCCCCGACCAGTGGGACGAGTCCCTGGCCGAACTCTTCGGCGCCGCCTTCGTCCGGGTGACCGGCGCGAGCGCCGTCGTCACCGGCCACGACATGCGGCCGTCGTCCCCCGGGCTGTCGGGCGCCTTCGCGCGCGGGGCCGCCGCCCAGGGCGCCGACGTCACCGAGATCGGCCTGTGCTCCACGGACCAGCTCTACTACGCCTCGGGCGCCCTGGACCTCCCCGGCGCGATGTTCACCGCGTCCCACAACCCGGCGCGGTACAACGGCATCAAGCTGTGCCGCGCGGGCGCGGCGCCGGTCGGCCAGGACACGGGCCTGGCGGAGATCCGGGAACTCGTCGAGCGGTGGAGCGGGTCGGGCGTCCCGGAGCCGACGGCCGGCACCCGGGGAACGATCACCCGGCGCGACACGTTGGACGACTACGCGGCCCACCTGCGCTCGCTCGTCGACCTCACCTCGATCCGCCCCCTGAAGGTCGTCGTCGACGCGGGCAACGGCATGGGCGGGCACACGGTCCCGACGGTCTTCGCCGGACTGCCGCTCACCCTCGTCCCGATGTACTTCGAACTCGACGGCACCTTCCCCAACCACGAGGCCAACCCCCTCGACCCGGCCAACCTCGTCGACCTGCAGAGGCGGGTCCGTGAGGAGGGCGCCGACCTCGGCCTCGCCTTCGACGGCGACGCCGACCGCTGCTTCGTCGTCGACGAGCGGGGCGAACCGGTCTCCCCGTCCGCGATCACCGCCCTGGTCGCCTCCCGCGAGCTGGCGCGCAACGGCGGCAAGGGCACGATCATCCACAACCTGATCACGTCCTGGTCGGTCCCCGAGGTCGTACGGGAGAACGGCGGCACCCCCGAGCGCACCCGCGTGGGCCACTCCTTCATCAAGGCCGAGATGGCCAGGACCGGAGCGATCTTCGGCGGCGAGCACTCCGCGCACTACTACTTCCGCGACTTCTGGAACGCCGACACGGGCATGCTGGCCGCCCTGCACGTCCTCGCCGCCCTCGGCGGCCAGCAGGGCACGCTTTCGGCCCTGGTCGCCCAGTACGACCGCTACGCGGGCTCCGGCGAGATCAACTCCACGGTCGACGACCAGACCGCCCGCCTCGCCGCGATCAGGGCCGCGTACGAGGGCCGCGACGGCATCACCCTCGACGAACTGGACGGCCTCACCGTCACCTCCACCGACTGGTGGTTCAACGTCCGCCCCTCCAACACGGAACCCCTCCTCCGCCTGAACGCGGAGGCCCGGGACGAGGCGACGATGACCAAGATCAGGGACGAGGCCCTGACGATCATCAGGTCATAACCACACCGACCGCGGGCAGCCACCCCGCGCCCCGCGATCCGTGCCGCCCCCTCGCCCTCCGCGGGCAGTCGTGCCGCCCCTTCGCCCTCCGCGGGCAGCCGCGCCGCATTCCTCGCCCTCCGCGGGCAGTCGTGCCGCTGGGGCGGCACGGGTGGGCGCGACGGCACCCCGCAAGCGCCGGGCCGCGCAACCCCACCCCCGGCCCACACCAACGCGGCGCGCCCACCAAACGCCGGGCCGCGAGCCCCACCCCGGCGCCGATCACCGCATCACCCCGCCCACCCCGCCACCCACCCCCCACCGGCGGTACCCTGACCAGCACATCCACCCAGCGAAGGGACCCCCATGCCACTCGAAGCCGGCCTCCTGGAGATCCTCGCCTGCCCGGCCTGCCACTCCCCCCTCAAGGAGCAGGACACCGAGCTGATCTGCACCGGCCAGAACTGCGGCCTGGCCTACCCCGTCCGCGACGGCATCCCCGTACTCCTCGTCGACGAGGCTCGCCGCCCCGCGTAACCGCCGCCCGCGCACCCGGCACCTCGCGCACCCCGCGCACCCGGCGCCCCACGCACCGACGACGCCCCGCCGATCGGATATCGGAGCCTGCCGCCCATGCTCGACGAATCGCTGCTCGACTCACCGGAGGGCCTCGCCGAGGCCGACCGCCGCGCCCTGCTCCGCGGCGCCGCCGAAGCCGGCGCCCGCGTCCGCACCGCCGCACGGTACGCCGCCGAGGCCGGCGTCAACGACCTGAAGCCCGACGGCCGTCCCCGCGCCGTACTCATCGCCGGCCCCGGCGCCGCCGCCACCCAGACCGCCGACCTCCTCGGCACCCTGGCCGGCGCCGGCAGTCCCGTCACCCGCCTCGCACCCACCGGCGTCGCCCCCGCGGCAGGCGCCCTGCGCTGGGAACTGCCCGGCTGGGCCGGTTCCGTGGACCTGCTCCTCATCGCCACCCCGGACGGCACCGAACCGGGCCTGTCCCTGCTCTCCGAGCAGGCCTACCGCCGCGGCTGCACCGTCGTCGCCGTCGCCCCCGCCCGCACCCCGCTCGCCGAGACGGTGAACGGCTCCGTCGGCCTGTTCGTCCCCATGGCCACCGCGCCCTACGACCAGGACGAACCCCTCGCCGCCTCCGCCCCCGGCGTCCTGTGGGCGCTGCTCACCCCGCTGCTCGCGCTCCTGGACCGCACCGGCCTGCTCACCGCCCCGCCGGACGCCCTGGAGAAGATCGCCGACCGCCTCGACGGAATCGCCGAACGCTGCGGACCGGCCATCGCGACGTACAGCAACCCCGCCAAGACCCTGGCCGCCGAAATCGCCGACGCGCTCCCCGTCGTATGGACCGAAGGGGTCTCAGCCGGGCCGGCAGGCCGCCGCTTCGCCGCCGCCCTCGCCGAACTCTCCGGCACCCCCGCCGTCGTCGCCGAACTCCCCGAGGCGCTCGCCGCGCACAGTGCCCTGCTGGCCGGCCGGCTCGCCGCCGGCGCGGACCCGGACGACTTCTTCCGCGACCGCGTGGAGGAAGCACCCGCCCTGCACGCGCGCGTGGTGCTGCTCCGCGACCGGCCCGCCGGCGGCCTCACCGCCGCCCCCGCCGCCCGTGACCTGGCGCTCACCCACGACACGCCGATCAGCGAGCTGGAACCGGAGGCGGGCGGTGAACTGGAGACCCTCGCGGAACTGATCGCCGTCACGGATTTCGCCGCCGTTTACCTGGCGCTCGCCTCGGGAGCCTGATCATGCCCGGGACCCCCTGATCCTCCCTCCGCGCAGACGCACGACACGCACCACACCGCGCGCCCGCACGAGAACCGGCAGAAGGAACGCAGAGAACCCCATGGACCGCCTCGACAACACCATCCGCCCCTACGCCTGGGGTTCCACCACCGCCCTCCCGCGGCTGCTCGGCACCGAACCGACCGGCGAGCCGCAGGCGGAGATGTGGATGGGCGCCCACCCCGGCGCGCCCTCGCGCACCGACCGGGGCACGCTCGTCGAGGTCATCGACGCCGACCCGGAGCGGGAACTCGGCCCGGACGCGGTCGCCAAGTTCGGCCCCCGCCTGCCCTTCCTGCTCAAACTCCTCGCCGCCGGAGCCCCGCTCTCCCTCCAGGTCCACCCCGACCTGGCCCAGGCGAAGGAGGGCCACGCGGACGAGGAGCGCCGCGGCGTCCCCGTCACCGCCCCGCACCGCAACTACAAGGACGCCAACCACAAGCCCGAACTGATCTGCGCCCTCACCGAGTTCGACGGCCTGTGCGGCTTCCGCGACCCGCAGCGCGCCGCGGAACTCCTCGACGGCCTCGGCGTCGACTCCCTCAAGCCGTACGTCGACCTGCTGCACGCCCACCCCGAAGAGGCGGCCCTGCGCGAGGTCCTCACCGCGATCCTCACCGCCGACCCCGAGGCGATGGCCCGCACGGTCGCCGAGACCGCCGCCGCCTGCGACCGCCTCGGCGGCGACTACGCCCCGTACGCCGACATCGCCCACCACTACCCGGGCGACCCCGGTGTCATCGCCGCGATGCTCCTCAACCACGTCCGGCTCCAGCCCGGCGAGGCGCTCTTCCTCGGCGCCGGCGTCCCGCACGCCTACCTCGACGGCCTCGGCGTCGAGATCATGGCCAACTCCGACAACGTCCTGCGCTGCGGCCTGACCCCCAAGCACGTCGACGTCCCCGAACTCCTGCGCATCGTCCGCTTCGAGGCCGGCGACCCCGGCGTGCTGCGCCCGGAGGCGGGCCCGGACGGCGAGGAGGTCTACGAGACCCCCATCGACGAGTTCCGCCTCTCCCGCTACGTCCTCCCCGCGGGCGGCGCCGGCCACGACCTCACGCTGACCACCCCGCAGATCCTGCTCTGCACCGCCGGCTCCGTACGAGCGGGCGAGCACGAACTGACGCCCGGCACCTCCGTGTTCGTCCCTTCGGGTGAAAAGGCCGAAGTGTCGGGTACCGGAACCCTGTTCAGGGCCACCGTCGTCGCCTGATCACCCCGTGACGGCGACCTGACACACCGTCGCCGAACCGGGCTGCAACAATGGCCCACCGTCAAAGGACGGGCGAAGTCCCGGGCAGGCGTGCACCCACCCCTGTCCGGGCCCCACACGGCGTACGAAGGGACAACGCGAACACATGAGCGCGTCAGGCGGCACCAAGGCGATCGTGGCGGCACTCGCCGCCAACCTCGCGATCGCGGTAGCGAAGTTCGTGGCGTTCATCTTCAGCGGCTCGTCATCGATGCTCGCTGAGTCCGTCCACTCGCTCGCCGACTCCGGCAACCAGGCCCTGCTCCTCGTCGGAGGCAAGAAGGCACAGCGCCGGGCCACCCCGCAGCACCCCTTCGGCTACGGCCGGGAGCGCTACATCTACGCCTTCCTCGTCTCCATCGTGCTGTTCTCGGTCGGTGGCATGTTCGCCCTCTACGAGGGCTACGAGAAGATCAAGCACCCGCACGAGCTGGAGCACTGGTACTGGCCGGTCGGCGTCCTGGTCTTCGCGATCATCGCCGAGTGCTTCTCCTTCCGCACCGCCATCAAGGAGTCCAACGTCCTGCGCGGCCAGCGCTCCTGGAAGGAGTTCGTCCGCCACGCCAAGGCGCCCGAGCTGCCGGTCGTCCTCCTGGAGGACCTCGGCGCG
Source organism: Streptomyces sp. NPDC044984 (assembly GCF_040646935.1). Taxonomy (NCBI): domain Bacteria; kingdom Bacillati; phylum Actinomycetota; class Actinomycetes; order Kitasatosporales; family Streptomycetaceae; genus Streptomyces; species Streptomyces sp. NPDC044984. The sequence goes on along the minus strand of NZ_JBEZBE010000009.1, from coordinate 6,271 downwards.
CTCGTCGGCCTGATCCTCGCCCTCGGCGGTGTCGGCATGGCCCTGGCCACCGGCGACAGCGTCTGGGACGGCATCGGCACCCTCTGCATCGGCGTCCTGCTCATCCTGATCGCCCTGGTCCTCGCCGCCGAGACGAAGTCGCTGCTGCTCGGGGAGGCCGCGGGCGCCGAGGAGACCCAGAAGATCGAGGCCGCCGTCGTCGACGGCGACACCGTCACCCGCATCATCCACATGCGCACCCTCCACATCGGCCCTGAGGAGCTGCTGGTCGCCGCGAAGATCGGCGTCCGGCACGACGGCACGGCCACCGAGATCGCCTCCGCCATCGACGCCGCCGAGTCCCGCATCCGCGACGCCGTCCCGATCGCCCGGGTGATCTACCTCGAGCCCGACATCTACAGCGAGACCGAAGCCGCCAAGGGCGCCGACCCCGAGGCCACCCCCGGCGGCCCCACCTCGGCCGACACCGCTCACTGAGTCCCGCCCCGCCGGGACCCGCAGGACCTCACGACGGAGGGGCCCGCCACCACGGCGGGCCCCTCCGTCGTGTCCGGGGCGGGGCTCAGAGGTGCGCGGGCCACAACTCCGTGTCGAACTCCGCAGGCCGCCGTCGCCTGGTCCGCCCCGCGAACACACCGATCAGACCCGCGATCGCCAGCAGCAGCCCGAACAGCGTCGCCCCGGCGAGCAGCACCACACCCAGGCGGTCCTCCGTCACCCGGCCCCGCACCGCCTCCGCGGGCACCGCGCCCCCGTGGTCGTCGGCGAAGAAGCGGGAGTCCCGCGCGTTCAGACGGTGGTCGCCCAGCAGGAACAGCCGCCCCTGCGGCACCCGGACCTCGTACCGCTGCGGAACGGGACCGTTGGCGTCCCCGTCCTTGACGTACGGCTCCTCCGACGTCCTGCCGTTCACCGTGAGCCGCCGCGCGGACCCCTCGCCCTCGCAGCACACGATCCGGTCACCGCCCACCCCGATGACCCGCTGCATGACGAGCCCGCCTCCCGGATAGCGGTCGGGCGCCGAGAACAGCACCACGTCACCGCGCCGCACCTCGTCCCCGTCCACACGCGCGTAGACGACGTCGTCACCGAGCCGGTACGTCGGCGCCATGCTCTCGCCCCGCACGTCGGCCATCCCGTAGTTCAGCCGCAGAGCCCCCAGGGACGCCACCACCGACAGCAGCCCCGCCGCGAGCATCACCCATCCCGCGACCAGCGTTCCCCGCCCCGTGTCCATGCCCGAACCCCTCCCCGCACGGCCCGTCCGCGCGGGGTGAGGCTAGCGGCCCACTCGGACGACGGCCGCGGGGGACCGGGGACGGGACGCTCGCCAGATCGGCCTGATGTGTACGCGGACGGACTGGGGCCGGCCGGGCCCGGCGGTGTAGCTTGGGACGGAGCCAGACGTCGCTGCTGATGGCGGTCGGGCGGTCCACCGCGGACCGGCCGAGGGAGAGAGGGCCTCCGACGGACTGCGCTGCGCGCACGCGGGCATGCCTGTGTCCTCCTCGGGCACCCCTGTGTCCGCCGCCGCGCAGACCAGCCGTACCCACCTCGACCCACACCCCGAGGAGCAGCCCGTAATGACGACTGTCGACAACCGACAGGACTTCAAGGTCGCCGACCTCTCCCTGGCCGAGTTCGGCCGCAAGGAGATCACCCTCGCCGAGCACGAGATGCCCGGCCTGATGGCGATCCGCAAGGAGTACGCCGACGCCCAGCCCCTGGCCGGCGCCCGTGTCACCGGCTCCCTGCACATGACCGTGCAGACCGCCGTCCTCATCGAGACCCTGGTCGCCCTCGGCGCCCGGGTCCGCTGGGCGTCCTGCAACATCTTCTCCACCCAGGACCACGCCGCGGCCGCCATCGCCGTCGGCCCGGACGGCACGCCCGACAACCCGCAGGGCGTCCCGGTCTTCGCCTGGAAGGGCGAGACCCTCGAGGAGTACTGGTGGTGCACCGAGCAGGCGCTGACCTGGCCGGACAGCCCCACCGGCGGCCCCAACATGATCCTCGACGACGGTGGTGACGCCACCCTCCTCGTCCACAAGGGCGTCGAGTACGAGAAGGACGGCAAGGCCCCCTCGCCCGACACCGCCGAGTCCGACGAGCACCGCGTCATCCTCGAGCTGCTCAACCGCACCCTGGGCGAGAACCCGCAGAAGTGGACCCAGCTCTCCTCCGAGATCCGCGGCGTCACCGAGGAGACCACGACCGGCGTCCACCGCCTGTACGAGATGCAGCGCGACGGCACCCTCCTGTTCCCGGCGATCAACGTCAACGACGCCGTCACCAAGTCGAAGTTCGACAACAAGTACGGCTGCCGCCACTCCCTGATCGACGGCATCAACCGCGCCACCGACACCCTGATCGGCGGCAAGACCGCGGTCGTGTGCGGCTACGGCGACGTGGGCAAGGGCTGCGCGGAGTCCCTGCGCGGCCAGGGCGCCCGCGTGATCATCACCGAGATCGACCCGATCTGCGCCCTGCAGGCCGCGATGGACGGCTACCAGGTCACGACGCTCGACGAGGTCGTCGACAAGGCCGACATCTTCGTCACCACGACCGGCAACAAGGACATCATCATGGCCACCGACATGGCCAAGATGAAGCACCAGGCCATCGTCGGCAACATCGGCCACTTCGACAACGAGATCGACATGGCCGGCCTCGCCAAGATCCCCGGCATCGTCAAGGACGAGATCAAGCCGCAGGTCCACACCTGGACCTTCCCCGACGGCAAGAAGATCATCGTCCTCTCCGAGGGCCGCCTGCTGAACCTGGGCAACGCCACCGGCCACCCGTCGTTCGTGATGTCCAACTCCTTCGCGGACCAGACCCTGGCCCAGATCGAGCTGTTCACCAAGCCCGACGAGTACCCGACCGGCGTCTACGTGCTGCCCAAGCACCTCGACGAGAAGGTCGCCCGCCTCCACCTCGACGCGCTCGGCGTCAAGCTGACCACGCTCCGCCCGGAGCAGGCCGAGTACATCGGCGTGCAGGTCGAGGGCCCGTTCAAGTCGGACCACTACCGCTACTGAGCCCACGCTCCCACCGCGGGGAGTCCGTCCGCGCACGGACGGACTCCCCGGCAGCAGGTCCTCCGAGGCAGGCCCCCGCACCCCCGTGTCGGGGGCCTGCCCCATGCGCGGACCGGCGACCGGCCCAGCCCGTCACGACCCAGGACCCCCATGCCCCGCGGCCGCTATTCGCTCCACGATCCGCACGATCACACCCCCCTCGCGGAAGAGCACTTCCACTGCGCCCCCGGCCCCTCCGGCTGGCGCTACGTCTCCCAGCTCACCGCCCCCTCAGGCGATCACCTGGGCTCGGTCGACCTCGCCCTCGACGAACTCGGCCGCCCCATCCGCCTCGAACTCCACGCCGCGAGCTGGCAGGTCCGCGGCGCCGCCCTCGACGGCGTCACCTGGGTCCGTACCGACCCCACCGGGACCCACGCCACCGAAGGCAATGTGCGCGCCCACGCCTTCACCGGCTCGTCCCCCGCCTTCCTCGTCGCCACCGCCCGCCTCCTGCGCCTCACCCCCTCGGCCCCCGCCACCCGCGTACGCCTCGTCGCCTTCACGGACCCGGTCCTCGCCCCGCGCACCCTGGACCAGTCCTGGGCGCTGGTGAAAAGAGAAGCACACGCCACTGACAACGGCCCCCTGACCGTGGACGAATACCAGGTCACAGCCCTGGACACGGGCGAGCAGCACTCCGTGCACCTCGCCGGGGACGTGGTCCTCGCGGCCCCCGGCATCGAACTGGAGGACCTCGAATCACCACCGTCGGTCTTCGACTGACCGGCGCCCGCCGAAGGCACCTACGCCGGCGGGGCGAACCCCGTCGACGGCCGATCGGCCGTCGATCCCCCCTGCTGCGGCGGGACGGCCCGCTCCCCGCGCACCACGGCTCCCGGACCCGCCGACGGATACGCAGCCGACCGCACATCCGGCGCGACGGCCGCGGCGGGATGCACCGGCGGGGCAGGGGAACCCGCCGGACCAGCCGTACCCATGGGTCCGCCACCCCCGGCCGGCCCGTGCCCGAACGCCCGCCGGGCCTCCCGGGCCTGCCGCTCCTGCACCACCGCCGCGAGATACGCCGCAGGCGGCACCCCCGGCGGCACCGGCGCCCCCGTGCGCTCGGCCAGGTCCGCGGCCAGCCGCTCCGCCATCGACCAGCCGACCTGCGGATCGAGCTGCCCCATCCGCGTCAGGTACTGCCGGACGGCGAGCCACAGACCATCGGGCACCGCCGACAGGTCGAGCCCCGAGAAACGCCCGGCCAACCACGGCGGAGGCGGCGGCACGAACCCCGCCTGCCCGACCGGCACCCGCTCCCGCACGACGAGAGCCCCCGCGAACACATCCCCGAGCCGTCGTCCCCGCGCCGAAACCAGAGAAGCGATACAGGCCACGACCCCGAGCGTCATCAGGATCTCGATCACACCGATCAGGCCCCGCACCAACGCGTGCCGGAACCGGATCGGCCCCCCGTCGTCCCGCACCACCCGCAGCCCGCAGGCCATCTTCCCGAGCGACCGCCCATGGCTGAGCGTCTCGACCAGGATCGGCCCACCGACCAGCACGAGGACGAACAAGGCGATCGAGATCGCCGTCTGCGCCGCCTCGTCCAACGAAGCCGTGGCAGCCACCAGAGCGATGGTCACCGCGACATAGGCGGCCACGGCCACCACCAGATCGAGCAGCACGGCCAGTGCCCTGCTGGGCAGCCTCGCGGGGCGCAGCTCCAACGCCACCGCCTCGCCCGTCACCAGCTCACTCACGCCCGCCGCCCTTCCCTGGCCTGCCCCGAACACCGCCAGTCTGCCAAGCTGATGACACATCGCGCCGCAGTACGACCAGCCGATCAAGCAGATCATCCATCCACCGGTCGGGCCGACCGCCGACGAACAGCCGAGGAGCAGGCACACCGATGGACCTCGACGTCTTCGTCTCCGCCCACCGCGCGGAGTGGGACCGCCTCGACGCCCTGCTCCGGCGCCAGCGCCGCCTCACCGGGGCGGAGGCCGACGAACTCGTCGTCCTCTACCAGCGCACGGCCACCCATCTCTCCCTGATCCGGTCGGCCGCTCCCGACCCGCAGCTGACCGGCCGGCTCAGCCAACTGGTGGCACGCGCGCGCAGTGCCGTGACCGGCGCCCGCCGCGCCTCCTGGCGGGACGTCACGCGCTTCCTGTCCCACAGCTTCCCGGCCGCCGTCTACAAGTCACGCCACTGGTGGGTGCCCACGGCGCTCCTCTCCACAGCCGTCGCGGCACTCCTCGGCTGGTGGATAGGCACCCACCCCGAAGTGCAGGCGTCCATAGCGGCCCCCAGCGAGCTGCGTGAGCTCACCCGTCCCGGCGGCCAGTACGAGACGTACTACTCGAGCCATCCCGCGACTTCCTTCGCCGCCCAGGTCTGGACGAACAACGCGTGGGCCGCGGCCCTCTGCCTGATCCTGGGTGTCTTCCTGGGCCTGCCGGTCCTCTGGATCCTCTTCCAGAACATGCTCAACCTGGGCGTCGGCTTCGGTCTGATGTCCTCCGCCGGCCGTCTCGACACCTTCCTCGGCCTCGTCCTGCCGCACGGCCTCCTGGAACTCACCGCGGTCTTCGTCGCAGCCGGAACCGGCCTCCGCCTCGGTTGGACCGTCATCGACCCGGGTCCCCGCACCCGACGCACGGCCTTGGCGGCGGAAGGCCGGGCGGCCCTGGCCATGGCGATCGGCCTCGCCCTGGTCCTCTTCGTCTCCGGCGCCATCGAAGGCTTCGTCACCCCATCGGGCCTGCCCACCTGGGCGCGCATCACCATCGGAGTCCTCGCCGAGCTGGCCTTCCTGGCCTACGTCTATGTCCTGGGCGGCCGTGCGGCGCGGGCCGGCGAGACCGGCGACCTGGAGGCGACCGAACGCAGCGCCGACGTGCCCACGGCTGCCTGATGTGCGTGAGGGGCCGCTGAGCTGCTAGTCTTCTCTTCGCCCCGCAGGAGCCGTTGACACGGAGCAGGCGGGGAGGTAGATTCAAACAGTTGCCTGGAGACGGGGTCTGACCCGGAAGGCGACAGTGAGCATCTGTCAGCTTCTCATCGAAACGCTGATTTCGAAGAAGCACCTCCCGATAAATCGGAAAACGAAGGCCGGTCAATCCGCCCTGAAACTTCTGATAAAGTCGGAACCGCCGGAAAGGGAAACGCGGAAGCGGGAACCCGGAAAGCACCGAGGAAATCGGATCGGAAAGATCTGATAGAGTCGAAAACGCAAG